>JAGOJH010000140.1 GCA_017995215.1 Thermoclostridium sp. | reverse complement strand
TCAGAGAGTATGTATTCGTAATATTCTGAGAAGCTTTTGAAGTTCTTTTCTTCCAATACCTTATGAAGCCTTCCGATTACCAGGGCCCGCTTCTCTTCTTTCAGACTTATTCCATAATTTGATTTAATATAATCGGCTAATTTACTAAACTCATTCGTAGTAATTGTAAGCATGATACCACCTTCATTTCCATTCCTGAACTCGCTGAAGCATTCTTGTCAGTGATGCCTGTATTGAAGTTTGATATTCTGTTGCTGCAAAACTGAATGATAATGGGTATTTTTTCCCTTTATACAAAAATTTCGTTTTCTTCAGTATTGCGCTTATTTTCCCGGTTGCCTTCATAGCAGAAGGGTAGTCGGTTTCAGTGAGTAAAATGAGAAATGTCTCTTCACACCATCTTCCAATAACATCTGTTTCCCTGAGATTATTCTGCAGAATATCACATGTATGCAAAACAGCTTGCTCCTTTATCTCCTCATCAGTCATATCCAAACCGGATATTGGGAGAATTGTGCACAACATCAATGAAAAAACATTCCCGTACCTGTCAAACCTGCACCTCTCCTCCTGCAGTTTTTCCAATATGCTTTTACGGTTTAACAGTCCTGTCAGCGGATCATTCCTCCCATAAATGCCAACAAGCTCTCTTAACATGTTATCTTTGACTAAGAAGCCGGACAATGCTCTAAATTTTTCTATTAAAGGCTGCAGATCTTCATAGCCAAGATAAATTCGCCATTTTCCTTCTTCCAGCACGGCTGTTTTTATGGAGCTTCCCTTTTCCACCATATCCATCGCCGCATTATATTCCACAACCATTACATTGAAGTCTACCACATGACTAAAAATGCGGTCGCCCAGGCTTTTGTCCCGGTATACGCCGCTAACATGGCAGTCATATTCCTTTAAGTGGTATAATTTTGATACTGCGTTTTGCCAATCAATAAAATCATTTCTGGGATTATTCTTTTTATCAGTCTCCGACAACAATTCAAACGCACAATCGTAGCTCTTGTGCATGAGGCATTTGAAATACTCCTCCATAACATTCCTGGCTGCGTCAGAAATCTGTTTTTTCTCTGCAGTTTCTTCTGTCCCGGTATTCAGTGGGTGATTTTTACCATAATATTCTTTCCAGGCAAGATGATACTTCCGTCTTTGTTCGAGATTGCGGAGCACCGCGTAAGCCTGATTGATCTTAGCCATAAGCGCCTGCGTGTCTGTGTTTCTATTGGCATCGGGATGGTATTTTTTCGCCAGCCTTTTATAAGCGCTTTCAATGACTTCCGGTTCGGCCAGAAAATGAACCTGAAGGATTCTGTAATAATCGTCAAACTCATGCATCAACGGTTCTCATCCTTTTTATGTAAGAATATGATGTGACTGTAACGTAAACCTGAATGACTTAACAGCCAGTTTTATAAGCGGAGCGGCCCAGCTGGGGCACGCTCCGCCTTGCTCTAATATTTACCGAACTCCCTGTCGCTTAACACTATCTTCGGATTAGCAGGGGATGCTTCCTTCATTGCTTCTTCTCTGCCGTTCCCCCTTTTTCTGGCTGACATATCCTCAAGAAGACGGATGATTTCAGGGCTTAGTTCCTCCATTTTACCGGATGCTTTACTGTTTTGCTTCAGCTTGAACTGGTTGACCATATCATTAAGGATAGCCGCCTGGCTGGAAAGCTCTTCACTTGCAGCAGCGCTTTCCTCAGAAGTGGCTGAATTGGTCTGAACAACCTGAGATACCTGCATGATGCCCTGATTGATTTGCTCAATTCCGGCAGCCTGCTCATTGGAAGCTACGGCAATACTGCTCACAAGCTCTGCAACCTTGTCTATATCGTAAACAATTTTCTTCAGGGCATCTGCTGTTTCCCTGGTTATCCTTGTCCCGTTGTCGGATTTCTTGATGGAACCTTCAATCATATCGGTGGTCTCTTTTGCAGCTTTTGCTGACCTGGCCGCAAGATTTCTTACTTCCTCCGCCACAACGGCAAAGCCCTTGCCGTGCTGTCCGGCCCTTGCCGCTTCCACAGCTGCATTTAATGCAAGGATGTTGGTTTGGAATGCAATGTCGTCAATAACCTTGATGATTTTGGAAATGTTTGCGGAAGATTCATTGATATCCTCCATCGCTTTCAACATTTCCTGCATCTGATTATTTCCCTGAACAGCATTCATTTTCGCATTTTCAGTTAGTTGATTGGCATTGTTTGCGTTTTGTGCATTCAATTTTGTTTGGACAGAAATTTCCTCAAGAGAAGCCGTTAATTCCTGAACAGAGCTGGCCTGTTCGGTAGCCCCCTGGGAGAGAGCCATGCTTGAGTCTGAAACCTGCTTTGATCCGGACGCTACCTGATCGGAAGCAGAGGCGATCTTATTCATGACCTCATTCAAATCGCTGACCAGCTTTGAAAGTTTTTTCCCAATCAAATCTTTATCCGAACGGATTGGAACATCTACCGTCAGATCAGTATCGGCCACCCTTTCAATAGCCAGCGCCTGCTCCCTCGTACTCGCTATCAGGTTGGTAAAAGAGGTTGCAAGCCTGCCAATTTCGTTTTTTGATTTCACATCCAAAACAACATCCAAATCACCGGCAGCCACCTGGTCTGCAACAGCAGAGATCTTTTTTATCGGCTCTCCGATGGAGCGTGCGATGAACACTGCGATAACAGCCGCAAGAACCAGACAGAGCAAGGACGCAAGGATGGAATTATTCAAAGCGTTAAAATATGTGGACAGCATTTCATACTGATCTGTAATCAAAGCCAGTGCCCATCCCTCAGGACCGGCTATAGGTGTATATACAATGAATTTATCAGAGCCTTTAACATTAATGGACGCCTTTCCTGATTTTTTACTGATTGCTTCTGATACAAAGCTGCCTAACTCTTTATATTCAGGATCTTTTTCAGCAAGCTTGATGTAGTTTACAAAGGATTCCACCATGGTATTATCCTGGTGCGCAATGATTGTGCCGGTTTTGTCAACTATCATGCCATACCCTTTTTCACCAACTTTAACATCCTTGATTATCTGGCTGAACAGATCGTTACTTAACTCGGCAAACGCAACACCCTCATAACCTTTGTCGTTGCTTATTTTTGCCGCAACATGCAAAACCACAGCGTTATTCGCACCTGGTCTTGTTGTGACAAGGGGACTGGAAATGTAGGTTGTTCCGGCTATGGCGGATTTAAAATATTCTCGCTGAGAAAGATCAACGTTGTCATAAGTCATACCGCTTGAGTCCATAAAGGAAACGGTTAAAAAGTTATGTTTTTTTTGATTTTCCTCACATAACGCTTTTACTTCATCGTAAGTCATCTCCGGAGTGATATCTGCCTCTTTTGCGATGACCTCAATCCTGGTTTTAAATATTTCAATGGCATTCTCAATGGTAGTTCCATAGGCTTCGGCCGATGTTGCAACGAGGGTTTCCATGTTCTCAACTGCAATCTGATTCAAAAATTTTGAACTGACAACAATAAGCAGAAGGCACACAGTAAATGTTAGGATACATACTTTTACAATTAATTCTCTGGTTATGGTCTTCATAGCTTCACTCTCCTTGTTCGCATTTATTCACATTGCTTTCTTTGAAGGTTTACTTTTTAAACCTATTAAACCTGTTCAGAAAGGGCATGCACTTCACCTTCTGTCAGTAGCTTGTCACAATCCAGCAGCAGCTTTACGTCGCTGCCAACCTTGCCAATTTTCTGAATATATCTGTTTTGATATCCTTTGTTCATCTGTGGTGGCTCTACAATATCTTGTTCAGGAATTGTCAGTACCTCCGAGACACTATCCACCACAAGACCTATGGAGACATCCCGAAGCTCCACTACTATTACACAGGTTCTGTCATTATAGTCTTTCGGCTCCTTTTTAAAGCGAAGTCTGATGTCCATCACCGGAATTATTTTTCCGCGCAAATTAATGATGCCCTTCACGTATTCCGGTAGCTCCGGAATTTTAGTAATGGGTTGAATCCCAATGATTTCGGTCACATGCCGGATTTCAATCCCATAGCTTTCCTTACCCAGCGAGAACGTCAAATATCTACCTTCCTGAGAGTCTTCCTCTATAATATCCATATTTGTACCTTCTGCCATTTTCTCATCTCCTTTCAGTTTGTTAGATAAAATGTGGTATTTATTATTCAAAGCCCACCACTTGAGCCACATCGAGTATCAGACTGATGTTACCGTTCCCCAATATAGTGCACCCGGCAAGCCCCTTCACTTTCTTAATATATCCAGGAAGCGCTTTCACCACCACCTGTTGTTCACCCAGCAGGGCATCTGCGAAAATACATACAGTCCCTTTATCGCTTTCCACCATCATGAGTATTCCTTCAGGTAAACGGGTTACCTCCGTTCGTATTCCGAATAGCTGATGCAGCCTTATAATACGGTAACACTGCCCACGAATCATAATCATTTCGTTGCCGTCTGTATCCTCGAAGACATCGTTTTCTTTAGGCCGGAAGGATTCCTGGATAGATATAGTGGGAATGGTATAGATCGAATTTCCCACCCGGATATTCATTCCTCCGATAATTGCCAAAGTCAGGGGGATTTTTATTGTTACGGTGGTTCCCTCATCGGGGATACTGTCAATACCGATAGAACCATTTATGTTCCCTATATTTTTTGAAACAACATCCATCCCTACGCCACGGCCGGAAAATTCCGATACATTCTCTTTGGTTGAAAAACCCGGAAGAAATATGAAGGAGTAGATATCACGGTTGGTTAACTCACTTTCCGGGCGTCTTACAAGGTTGTTCTCCTTTGCTTTTTTAAGAATTTTTTCACGGTCAAGGCCCCTTCCATCATCCTTTACGATGATAAGTACATCACCGCCGGCATTTTTGGCCTCCAGCGTTATTTTGCCGATTTCCTCCTTGCCCTTGGACAGCCTGGTTTCTGCGGGTTCAATACCATGATCAAGGGCATTGCGAATCAAGTGCATGAGCGGATCGGCAAGGTTTTCAATGATATTCTTATCAACCTCTGTTTGTTCTCCAAGGATTTCCAACTGAACATTTTTTCCAAGTTTCTTGCCCATGTCACGCACAAGCCGGTTCATTTTCTGAAAGGTAGCGGATAACGGAACCATTCTGATTGACATTACCGTATCCTGTAATTCGCTGGTGATCTTTTTCAACTGTCTTGCGGCTTTATCAAAATTTTCCAGGGAAAGTCCCTTCAAATCGATATTCTGCGTGACCATGGATTCCGAGGTCACCAGTTCTCCCACTAGATCCATCAGCTTGTCCAGCTTATTGATGTTCACGTTGATCATGATTTGATTGATAGCTTTATTCTGATTTTCAACCTGTTCCTGGAGGGTTTTCTTTTTCGTTTGTTCAGAGGATTCCTCCAAAACAATTTTGTTCTGTTTTAGTGAGGTACTCATCTGTTCATTCACCAGTTCTTCCAGCTTGAGAGACTTAAGAAATACCGCCTGCATGATATTCTCCCGAATCGTCTCGATGGAAAGGTCCGTTTTAAACAGTATTTTAAACCCTTTTTCCCGGATGATTGCTTCGGCTTCATTATCCGTAATGTTTTCCGGAGTATATTGAAGATCATAAACCAGGTCTTTTAAATTATGAATGATAGAAAAAGCGCGGATGTTTTCCATCTGACAGCCTTCTTCGAAGAACAGAAGCGCTGTATATGCCTTTTGGGAAAGACTGACTTCCTGATTTTGCGGTGCAATAGAATTCTTTTGTGTTTCAGAGGGTTTATTGTTCATTGGTTTATGAACATCATCAGAAATGGAATTCATATTCCTCAATTGTTTAAGGGCATCTCTAAAAACCTCATGCAATATTCGCCCAAATATGATATAATATACCTATGAAACAGATAAATTTTTTTGCCGAAGATAATCGCCTTGACAGGCTCAGTAAAATGGGTGACCCACT
>JAGOJH010000039.1:18026-28882 GCA_017995215.1 Thermoclostridium sp. | reverse complement strand
TTAATAATAAAACCGGGTTTGTACATCATCCTCCTGCGCTGGTATAGTTACGCACCATTCTGTGGTAAAACCACAACCCTGCAAACAGAAAGATTACTGAGCACAACACGGCCCCAAGCACTCCTGCCTCTGGCCTGCCCAAAAGGGATGAGGCAGGAAGAGAGCCCAGCAGGCTGATAGGGATGACCCAGGTAATGATTGTTTGAAATATCTTGGAGAAAATTGATCTGGGGTATAGTCCAAATTCCATCACCGTCATAAATATATCATAAATCCTGTAATTACCCACCCAAATAATGCCAAGCCCAGCCATGAAAAGACCAAACGCAAACATCGAAACCAGAGAAAATATAAACAACAGCAGGAAAGTGACCCAGTTGATAAGCGGCAGCGGCGGCACTGATTTCAACGCATACATAAACAGCAGCAGACCACCTGCAAGCTTCCCAAGGTCTTCGCTGTCAAAGGCTGTGATAATGGACAGCTGCAGGATGGATCGTGGTTTAATCAGCAACAGGTCATAGGTTCCCTGCTGAACCCGGGCGATGGTGTTCCAAACCATTCCCATAAAGAAAGGAAATGCGATGCCTCTTGAAAGGAGGAAAATCGCCTGCAGCAGCAGCACCTCATGCTGCTGCCAGCCAGGGAAGGATGCCCCGTTGTGGTAAATCAGCAAGGTGACCAGGGGCCCAAACAATTCAACGATCATCATGATAATCATGCTCATGATAAAATCACCGCGATAGGCCATTCTCGATGCCAATGCTGTTTTCATGCCATGAAAGTATATTTTAAACCAAAGGAAGAATGGATTCAGTTTTTTCTGCTGAGCATCTTCCAACGTTAGTTCTGCTGTACGAGCCATAAACTCACCTCCATCATGCGCCCACCCCGGTGAAGCGCTTTAATCCAAAATGCCAGATCAACCTGTTTAGCAAGAAGGTTGCAACCACCATGATCGCCTGCAAGCCAACAACCTGCGGGATGGACATGGTTATCCCGGCCAGCTCGTAGTTTCCCATAAAAACCCTTGCCGGTACATAAGATGTAAACTGAAAGGGCAGAAAAAACAATACTTTTTGAATCGCTGCGGGAAACAAGGTCAATGGTAGAAGCATACCCGAACAAACACCCTTAATCACCATCACCGCGCGGCTGATACCATCGGTTTTTACCAGCCAGAACGCAAGAGTTCCAATCATAAAATTGATTAGATACTCAAGGATAAAGCTCAGTGCGATGGAAATTACCGCCCAAAAGGGCTGAGCAGGAATGGGTTTTATCCCGAACAGCAAATAGAAGCCGAGAATCGGAACCAACTCTATCCAGAAAGCAAGAATCCGATGGCCTACCTTCTGAAAAAAAGCATAATACAAATAAGAAACTGGTCTTAGCTGGAAGGTGATAAATTTTCCTGTTTGTATATGCCTCTGCAGAGTTCCGTCAGCGGAGTCCCAGTTCAAAAAGCCCAACAGGGACGAAACGGCAAAGTAATATAGCATGGTATCCAGCGTGAAGCCTGAAACTGTATCGTGTACATTAAAAACCGATACCCAGATATAATATTGCACCAAAAAGTATATGGGTTGGGTGATCAGTGAAACCGCCATATTATGGCGGAATGCAAAGTTTTCCTTATAGGTGGATTGTATAACTGCTTTGAAAACAGGTGGTGCCTTTTTTACAGCAACTTTTTCATGAACGGCCTGCACAAATTTTCCCCCTTGGCAAATCAATGATAACCCTGCATAAGCTCAAAAACAATTGTACTTCATCAATCGTCATTTATCGCTATGAGTTTGTGCAGCAGTACCATTTGATAGTATTTTAACCACTCCACATGCTCCGTCATCTGTATCGTGTCAGGTAACTGTCGGGCTTGTTGAGGTTCTATTAATACCCCTTCATCAAAAAAGACCGGAGTCAGAAACTCCGATCTTTATCCATGTCATATCACAAAGATTAGATTTACTGTTTAACCGGAGCAAAGGACAGATATTCATTTGCATGGTATGTTATTTTGTAAATCAACTTTCTTTGCTCCTTTCGTTTTCATGAGTACTATCCAATTATATTGGTTTTATGAAAACAGGTCAATATGGTATTCAGTTATAATTGAATATTATCCTGCTAAGCAAGAATACTCTATCATCTTTCTTCCAGGACACAGTACCGACCCTGTCGTCTCCCAACAGACTATTCTGCACTACTTGATAGTTTCTGTTCAATTCAGAGACTTTGCGAACTCCTCGCCAAAACGGGTACACATATCCAGATCGGCCTGGGTGGGTTGGTACTTACAGGACAATGGCTCCAGCTCTACCTGCAGCCCAGCGTCCTTCAACCCCTGAGAAAGCAGCTTGGGGGCTTCTCCGCTCCATCCCAAGCTTCCAAAGCTTGCACCCTTTTTACCCTTATATTTGTGGCCCTTTATTTCATCCACAATTCCTGAAAGTGAACGCAGATAACCGTTATTCACCGTGCAGCTGCCCAGCAGAATACCCTTCGAGCGGAATAGCTCGGTCAGGATGTCGGATACATCAGAGGTGGAGCTGTTGTAAACCTTGCAGCGTGCTCCTGCGTTTTCGATTCCCTTTGCTATGGCTTCGGCCATCTTTTTTGTTGCATTATACATGGTGTCATAGACGATAGTCACAAAACCTTCCTCATATTGATTGGACCAAAGCTCATATTTCTCGATGATCTGCATCGGATTCTTCCGCCAAATCACACCGTGGCTGGGTGCTATGACCTCAACCGGCAGGTTCAGTGCTTTTACCTCGGCAACCTTCCTGCGGATCAGCGGAGTAAACGGGGCCAGAATATTGGCAAAATACTTGAAAGCTTCCTGGTATACCTCACATTCGTCGGTTTCATCCTGAAAAATACTCTTCGCACAGTAATGCTGGCCGAACGCGTCATTGGAAAGCAGCACGTTTGCGCCGGTGACATAGGTCATCATGCTGTCGGGCCAATGGATCATCGTCATCTCAACAAAAACCATGTCTGATTTTCCTATGTTGATTTTGTCCCCGGTTTTTACGGGCACAAAATTCCAATCCTTGTGGAAATGTGCTTTGATGGTTTCAACCCCTTTTTTGGTACAATAGATCGGAACGTTCGGGATTTTTTCCATCAGAGCGCCAAGGCTGCCCCCATGGTCGGGCTCATTATGGTTGATGACGATGCCGTCAATATTAGAAATGCCCACTTCCCGCTCCAACAGGTCCAGAAACTCCTGCCGGTAGGGCGTCCATACGGTATCCACCAGAATGGTTTTTTCATCCCGAATCAAATAGGTGTTATAGGTTGAACCGCGGTGTGTTGACAGCTCGTGCCCGTGAAACCTTCTTAAATCCCAATCTCTAAGACCAAGCCAGTATATGTTGTCTTTCACCTGTATCATGAATCATCTTCCTTTTCTATTTATTTGATGGTTAAGTATTCCTGTGTTTATTTATCCCCATTTAGATCCATTTAAAACGTGTTTTATATTCGGAAGAATATTTCCTTATATCTGAGAATCGAATGTTGGGGTGTATTTTTGGTCGTATTTCAGCGAGTAAAATATTTATCAGCAATTGAAATGTTCATTAGTTCCAGTATACTTCTGATCACCTTTCCAGGCAAGAATATTCATAACAATAACGTTACTGTTCACACCCATCTAATAAGTTCATAAGTTGCTGCAGAGATATGTGTTTTATCCTGAGCGTTTGGAAGGATCTTTTCAGGAGTAATGCCAGATCCTTCACTTTGTTCAGGATGACAGGCTGCGCCTGCTTACCTGTGAACAGAAAAAAGAGCTGAGGCCGGGTAGTTTCCCGTTTCAGCTCTTTCCATATTTTAAGCCCTTTAGAGGCGGGCAGTCCGAACTTTTGTCGGCTATTGAATGTCTATTCTCATACCTTGCTTTTTCTCTGGTTTCGCCTTGGGAACAGTCAGAGAAAGTATGCCATCCTTATAGGATGCCTTTATTTCATTCTCCTTCACGTCGTCCACATAGAAGCATCTCTTGTAGCTGCCGTATGTTCTTTCTCTTCTTACATATTTTTCATTTTCCTCATTGGTCTCATTGCTTCGCTCAACCGAAATTGTCAGATAACCATCTGTTAAATCTACCTGGATGTCCTTTTTGTCTACCCCTGGAAGCTCTGCATCGATCAGCCACTCATTCTCCGTTTCACGGACATCCGCCCTGACAGGGATATTTCCCCGGAAGGTGAAAAAGGTATCATTGAAAAAATCATCAAAAAATTTGTCCATGCCCCAGAAATCATTTCTCTTTGCCAATCCTTCATTTCTTCTTGTGAATGGTACTAAACTAAACATAAACAACACCTCCATAACAAATCCATTTTTGTGTTATCAATTTTAACTTTGACTTTCTTTGACCTTGTATTTACATTCTAATGGATTGCATGAAAAACTTCAAACTCTGTTTTTGACTATCTTTGACCTTAAAAAGAAATAAGGGCTGGCTATCGCTAAATAGCTTGCATTTACTCGCAATATCTTTTGATTACATGCTTTTTCATTTTCGCACACCTTATCATATGGTTACATCAATCTGCTCTTTTTGGGGCTAACTTTATTGCACTCTGGCAGATTAAATAATCATTGAAAGCAAAAAAACAGTAAACTCAGTGAACGTTTTGTTTGCAAGTATTTTCTTTTATTGTTATGATGTAAATACTATATTGTTATTTTCTGTATAATACAAGATAGATATTCCTGTTTTGAGGTGACGTTATGTCCAAAAAGAAGAAAAAGAATGATCATCAGGCTAAGGCAAATCCATTGGATAACAAACAGCAACTGAACAGTAATGGAAACTCTTTTCATAAACTTCTGCAAACTATATTTACACAGGAAATCGGCAAAACGCAGTTCAAGTTTTTAGTAGGATTATCACTGTTGATTGTGCTTCTGGAATTCTGCGCTTTCGCTTTTAAAGGCGTTTTTTCCATTGTTGCCTCCAGGCTTTGGATGCTCGGCTGGATCTTTTGTATCATAGGCATTATTTACATGTTCGTTCGCCTTGTCATTCATGACCTGAAGGCAAAGCATTATCTTTCCCTTGTGTTCATAGCAGGTGTTTTTACTGTGTTGATTCTTGCCATTGGAAATTTTGATAAAATTGTGATCGGGCAGGATGCCACACAGCAGCTGGCTGCAGGCACACTGTCTTTTTCAGTGCCCGATTGGAACTATACCGGTAAAGCTTTTCTGGACTATCCAAACAGGCAGTATGTGCTGGCAGCTATCCCAACCTTGATTTTTGGCAGAAGCATTCCAGCTTTGCAAATTGGGTTTGCTTATCCTTTTTTTCTAAGCCTGCTGCTGATCTATACAGGGTTTCGTGAATGGCAGAAGAAGGAAGGCATCTCTCAGGTCTTTGCGATGGTGGCAGTATCAGCCCTGTTTACCTTTCCCTATGTAACGGAATACTACATCTATTTTGAACACACCCTGTTCCCCGCCTGTTTCACCATGCAATGCATTGGCTGGCTTTTACTGTTTTTAAAAAAACCAACCCTGCTTCATGCCCTTGCGATGATGTGGACCTGCGCGATGATGGCCAATTGCTACACGCCAGCTATTGCTTCGGTAGCTTTATTTGTGTGCATCATATTCCTGCTCGGCTTTTTCACTCTGTCCAAAAAACACATTTTACCTTACCCAAGGCTTGAAGGAAGGTTGTCCTTTTTAACCTGCGTGAATATGTCTGCGGTGATCACCCTGTTTGCCGCTTTTACTTTTTTGTTCGGCAGAGGTGATCGAGTTACTGACATGAGAACTGAAATCTTCATGGAAAGCCTGGCCGCAACCAAAGAAGGCTATTCCATCTTTTTCTTAAACAGCCCCTCCGTATTTTCGAACTACCTGTTGATTTTTATTGTTGTTTATCTGCTGATGTCGTTGTTATATCGATTTGGCTTTATCCACTTTGTTATTTCGGTTTGGGTTTTGGGAATTGTCGGCATGTCCCAGTTCTTGAAAGGGTATGCCATATATGAGCCTTCCATCTCCATGTCCAGAACGCTGATCACGGTTCCGGTGCTTGTCACTGCCATGTATCTCACCGGACTTGAAGCCATTAAAAGATACAAGATAAAAGCCAAGCCGCTTCTTTTAACATTGGTGGTTATCATCAATATGGGGTTCGGTATTTACAATATCTACAAGCCTGTTGTTCAGGGTGATGCCGCAAAGTACTTTAACCCTGACACACTGCAGCCCATGAAATACGTTATCAACGAAATGGTGTTAACGGTAAAAGAGGCGGAACGTGAAGGGAATGACAGCCTTACACTGGTTCTATATACCAATAACATTTGGTTGAAGAACCTGAATGATTATACGTCCTACTTCCTTCCCGTCACGAAGGTATATGCGCTGTCGGAAGGTGAACCGCTTCCTTCTCCGGTTGAAAATATGGTTATCTATTGCGATGACAATATCGCGTATCTTCCCGCAGACAACTATCTTTTATTTGATGAGGATCTGCAATTCTCTCTGGGTAAAAACAGAACCTTTGGCTTAACGCGTTACCTTGTATCAAATGACCCAGTCTATTGACCACTCTTCTGCGAGGTTTGTGTCTGACAATAACCTTTTTTCAGGATTGTATCTGTTTGTTTTAAATGTTTGCCTTTCTCGCATTAACTATGAATTCTAAAGCATTATAGCAACAGATGTATTTGCTTCTGTTGCTATAGCTTCCTGTCTTTATCAATTTTTAAGGGCAACATCTGTCGCAAATCTTTCAGCTCAAAAACTCCCAATAAAATGAGAATGACGGCCATCAACCCTCCTGTTACAAAGCCGGATACCAGCAAAACCATGGTTTGCTGAGGGAACACAGCTTGCGCAAGCATTTTTGCCGCCGGCGCGGCAATGACTCCTGAAATGGCTGCAATTAAAGGCTTAAGGAACCAATCTCCAAGCTCGATAGACATCCCCGTTGTTTTAACGGTGGTGCGAAGGTTTAATACGGAGCCAACCAAATTGGTCACCACAAGGGAAATAATATAAGCATTCATTCCAAAAGCCGGTATTCCAAACCACACAAAGCCCAGGCGCAGGACACTGGTCATCATTGAATGCTTCAATGTCTCCTTTTCTTTTCCCAGACCGTTCAGAACACCCAAAAGAGTTTGCTGAAGATAGAAAAAGACCCCTGTAAAGGATAGCAGGAACATCATCTGACCAACATTCTGCCCAGGATAAATAATCTCTGAAATATCTGTGCCGAAGGCAAGAAACAAGCTGGTAAACAGAAAACCCAGAACCAGGGTTAAGCGAATCGAGCGGGAAATTTGGCGGTTTGCTCCATTCATTCTCTTTAGTGCTGCAGCTTCTGCAATGGCTGGTACCAAAGCGGTGGCAAGCGCTGCCGTCAGCATGGACGGGAAAGTGATCACCGGTGAAGCCATACCGGTCAGCTTACCATACTCAGCTAACGCCTCGGCATTGGTCATGCCAAACAGCGCCAACCGCTGAGGAATCCATATGAATTCCACAGTTCCCAGCAAGGATAGAATCAACCGGTTGGCGGTAATGGGTAAAGAGATGCCAAGCAGTGATTTTTCAATATCCCTTTTACGTAGAAGCTTCCCGCTGTAATTAACGGCCTTTTTCCCCTTACGAAGTTGAAAAGCCAAAAAAACCACCAGCACATTTGCAATTTCACCTGTGATCATGCCGATCGTCGCAAACAGGCATTTGCGTTCCATATCCCCCTGCGAAAAGATGTCAGCAATGGTGAATACCACAATAAGCTTTACAAGCTGCTCGGCAATCTGTGAAAGTGCATTCGGTACAACCTCCTGTTTCCCATAGAAGTAACCTTTCAGGGCAGTGATTGCCGCAATAAACGGAATAGCCGGCAATATCCAGAACAACGCACTTTTTGTACGAATATCACCAATGAGTACATTCACAACAAAATCAAGCTTCAGATACAAAATTGCAACAACTGCAGCAGCGGCTGCAAAGATTGTGGTGCCGGCAACAATGGCAACCCGGTTGGCATTGTTGGGGTTTCCCCGCGCTGTTTCCTCGGCAACAAGCCTGGCGACGGCAATTCCTACACCGGCTGTCAGGCCAAGCAACACCAGGTTGTATATCGGAAGAACCAGCTGGTATAGTCCCATTCCTTCGGCACCAATGGAATTTGCGATGTAGATCCGGTAAATAAAGCCGATGCTTTTAACAATAAAGCCGGCAATCGTTAGAATGAAAGCGTTTTGCTTCAGGTTCTTTTTCCCCATCAGGCCTCGTTGGCTGTTTCAGCACACATCGCAAAGCTTCCGGTGAATAAGCCTTTGCTGTGACACATCGCAAAGACTGCATATAGTGCTGAACAGAAGGTTGTTCTTATAGAATATATGGCCTTGCCCAATACATCATTACCGAAAAAGAAAAAAGCCTGCACTACAGGCTTAAAAGGTCTTGTTAAATCCCAAAGGCTCCTGCCGCCAAGGCGTATTTTATCCCAATAGGTTTAAAGCGCTAGGCGGAAGGTTCATACATCATTGGTCGCAGAAACACCATCCAATGTCAGTATTGGCTTATATAATTCAGGCCTTCTGTCCCGGAAAATGCCCCAGTCTGCACGCATTAACTCCAGTTCATCCAGGTCAAAGGCATATGTGAGAATTTCTTCGGTTTCACGGCTTGCTTCCGCGATAAGCTGCCCCTGTGGACCGGCGATAAAGGAAGAGCCGTAAAAAGCAAGATGACTGGAATTGGTTGCCTCTTCACCAATTCGGTTGGAAGCAACGACCGGTATCAGGTTTGCCGCAGCATGCCCCCGCATGCACATCTGCCAGTGTTCTTTGGAATCATTGGTACTGTCCATGGGCTCAGAACCAATAGCCGTGGGGTACAATAGCAGTTCCGCACCCATCAGGGCCATACAGCGGGCGGCTTCCGGAAACCATTGATCCCAGCATATGCCCACTCCGATTTTTGCGTACCGTGTTTCCCAGACCTTAAAGCCCGTATCTCCCGGATTAAAGTAATATTTCTCCTCATAACCGGGACCATCGGGAATATGGCTTTTACGATATACCCCAAGAATCGAACCGTCTGCATCGAGCATCGCCACAGAATTAAACCTGGCATTGTTTTTCCTTTCGTAAAAGCTGATTGGAAGAACCACCGAAATCTCGGCGGCAACCTTGCGGAAATGCTGCACCGCCATGTTTTTTTCCGTTTCAGCTGCGATCAGATAGTGATCACATAGCTCCTCCTGGCAAAAATATGGGGTCTCAAAAAGTTCCTGCAGCAGGATGACCTGTGCCCCTCTATCTGCTGCAAGCCGTACCAGCTTCTCCGCGTTTTCAATGTTCTGTTGAATATTGTTTGAGCACTTCATCTGAGTGGCTGCAACAGTAACCTTTCTCATGGAATAATCCTCCCATTTTGAACCGATCAGAAGGTCAGTTTCTGATTGCACGAATCCGTTCCGCCCATAAATTTTCACTACCGTGAGCAATATCATTTTAAGATGGGGCTAATGTTTACGTATAAAAAATACAATATAACCGGCGAGGTCATATGGTTTCTTGTGCCAGTGTTTGTTAACACACACTTTTCAGCCTGTCGCAGCCCATCTCTTCCACAATTATGGGATTGCTTCTATTTCAGAAAGCTTCCGCAGGCATTTGCTGTGTAAGACAATGAATATTCCCGCCCTCTTTCACAAGCTTCAGGCCGTCCACTGTGACGATGGTATGACCTTTAAAAGCAGTTTTCAGAATACTGATTACTTCCCGATCGGTACTTTGACCAAATATTGGTAAAACGATGCCGTTATTGACAAAATAGAAGTTCAGATAGCTTAAGGTCAGTCTTTTCCCTTTCAGTTTCATGACGGGTGGCTGCGGAACGGGAATTACCTTTAGCTTTCTACCCGTTGCATCGGTTTCGCTTTCCAGAATCTGAACATGCTCCAGGCTTCTTTGATAGTTGGGATCCGAGGAGTTGTTGCAAACCTGAAGCAGCACTGTTCCCGGGGAAGCGAAGCATGCCACGTTATCGATATGGCCGTCGGTTTCATCGCCGTATAATCCTTTGGGAAGCATGATTATTCTCTGAACGCCCAGGTTTTCCTTCAGTATATTCATAATCTCCTCCCGGCTTTTTCCGGGGTTACGGTTTTTATTCAGGATACACTCTTCTGTTGTCAACAGGGTCCCTTCCCCATCGGTATGAAAAGAGCCTCCTTCCATGACAGCAGGAACGCTTATTTCAGGAATGCTGAAATGCCTTAAAAGCCTTGGTGCAACCTGGTTGTCCAACGTAAAGTCAGGGTATTTTTCACCCCATGCGTTAAACTGCCAGTTCACCCCCATCCTTTTACCGTTTGCAGCAATAACAATGGTAGGCCCGCTATCCCTTAACCAGCAGTCATTGTGGGGGATCTCTATCAAATCAACATTTCTCCCCAGAATATTTTGCGCTTCCTGATGTGTATTTTCATTCACCAGCATGCTTACAGGTTCAAACTGTGCAATGAGTAGTGCAGCATGGGCTAATTCCTCACAAAACTCAGCATAGTTATCGGGGTGACACATGGTATCTTTTACCGGCCAGGCCATCCAGGTTCTTTCATGGGGAGTATATTCTGCAGGCATTTTTACTTTTTTGAGTTCCTGTACAGACATATTAATTCCTTGCTTTTCATAATTTTAGAGTAATTATATCATGAATTTACTGTGAGTGTTTATAACGTACAGTAAATTCATGACATGAATCTACTGCGAGTGTTTATAACGTACAGTAAATTCATGACATGATTTTCTGCGATGTTCTTTAGATCCTTCAATGTGTTCAGGATGACGACA
>JAGOJH010000039.1:0-17926 GCA_017995215.1 Thermoclostridium sp. | reverse complement strand
GAGTGTTTATAACGTACAGTAAATTCATGACATGAATCTACTGCGAGTGTTTATAACGTACAGTAAATTCATGACATGATTTTCTGCGATGTTCTTTAGATCCTTCAATGTGTTCAGGATGACGACAGGTTTATCGCAGATGCTCAATTTAAACTATTAAATCATGATAAAGATTTCTTGTACATCTCATTGCTGATTTCCTCTATATCCTGAACCTCATGGAGAGATCTCCCGTTGGAAGCAGCATCCTGCCTGTTTCCCAAAGGTGCTCCATCCTGCGGAGAGTCTGATGAACCAAAGGACATGACTTCCTCAAGAGCCTGCTCTCCGTCATAGGGCTCAGACCTGCCGCCCTCGCGATGGCCTCGCATGACTTTTTCCAGCACATCCTCCTCTACTGGCCGGTGTGAGTGTTTGCTGATCTGATCCAGAGTGTTCTCATGCTCCTCGGAAATTTCACATTGAATGCAGTTTCTGGCGTCTGGAATAACTTCCAGCCGCTGCGGGTCGATAGGTTTTCCACAAAGCTCGCATACCCCATAGGTTTCTTTCTTAATCTTTTCAAGTGCGTCATCTATTTCACGCATCACAAATTCGTGATTACTTCTCAGCGCTGCCCTGTGCTCGGCATCAAACAGATCGGTTGCAGCATCCGCCGGATGATTGTCGTATCTGGACAGCTCACTGTCTTCTGTATCCCGGTAGCCTTCCGGTGCACCTTCCAGCATATCTGCAAGAATATCCGAATGCTCTTCGCGGTGCTGTATCAATAAATGCTTAAAGTGTTTGAGTTGTTCGTTGTTCATTGGTCTCCCTCCTCGAAGGTTTTCATTAGTCAATAGTGTTCCCAAAAAAGAAAAGCAAAATCAGGGCAGTGTAACTGAATAGAAAACTACAGTTTGAACGATCATCAAATAAAATATAGTTTTTTACTCAGCTAAGCTTTATTGAATTCTTTAATTTTTCGGGATGACTAATTTGCTTGAAAAATCGCAGGTTTGGCTGAAAGCACAACCAAATCACGGCCTAGATCGTCCATTGATCATGAACAATACAAACCAGATACCAGGTACCGTCCTTTTCTTCAAAGACAAGCTTCAGGCTTTCCCAATCCATCCCCATATACTGCGGATCAAAGCCTGGGAAATGATATTCGATCATCTTTCCATCGGGGTATGCTTCAAATATATTGTTGAGTGTATTTCCTTGGCCGATGAACTGGTTGTATCCCACTTCTTCAGCATTCAGGAAATCCTGGTCATAAACAAAAACGTTCATGTACTCCTTGAAGGTGAATTGGATGGGTTCTCCGGAACCATCGTACTCTCCCCAGGTATACACCTTGTCACTTTTCATTAATGTTTTTATTTCGTCCGCCGTAAAGGCAAGAGACTTATCAGGATTAACATAGGTATATGGCGAGAACCTTAACTTTTTGTCCGGGTGCACAATGGAGGAGAGCCATTCCATATCCCTGTCGCGCAATGCTTTCAGGGTGTTTTCACCCAGTTCCCGCAGTTTTTCCTCGATAGCCTCGGAGGTGCTGTCGGATTTACGGATAAAGCTTTCGTTTCTCTCAAAGGGCTCGCTGAAGGTCATATGAGTGTAAACCTCCCGCTTTTTCCCGTCGATCAGAAACTGAACCTTTTTCACATGAGACAGTTCGGTCAGGGAGTTTACAATGGAGTTGATCAGCGCTGCTTCAAAGGCGGTTCCTCCGGGGTTATTGTCCACAAACTCGGCGGAGAGATCCAAAGTACAGATGCCCTCTTTCGTTCCAGCAGAAAGAAGTTTTGTCCCTTTGGGAATGATCGTGCCCGTATCGCTGCTTAAAGAACCCTTTTGCAATTGTCGGAAGATAACCTCCTCCAGAATTTCACCTTTATTTATCTCGACCAGGCGCTGTTCCGGAACAACAGAATCGCCGTTTACGTTTGGAAAATACAGGGTTAACGTAACATTTTGCTTTTGTGCCGGTTCTTCCGAGGGTGCAGGTGTTTTGTCACCAGAAGCAGTGCCTGCGTTCCCGGGATTGTTCGGCATTGCTGTTGGCTGCGATTGGCCTGCGTTTCTATTTTTCAGGTTGTTATACCTTGTTCCGAAGTAGAAGGCCAGCCCGATAAGCGCCAATATCGCTATAAGTGCAAGTACCGGCTTAAGAACATTTGTCTGCGGTTTTGTCCCCGTACTTCTTTTTCCATTGGTTTTCTTTTTGCCCACGGTATCCACCACCCTTTTTGTAAGCATTTTATCGCTGGTATGTTTTTTCTAACCTCATTCTATCATTTCCCGCTGCTCATCACAATGCGGCATAAATATCATTGTCTTATCAGTTTCATTAAATACTCATTAATTCATTGAATATACGAGGTACTGGATTTTCTTACAAAACCCGCTGAATTGCGAATGTAAAATGCATGTGTTATATTAGAATCAAATTTAAGGGAAATAAAGCAGAAGCAGTTTATTTGTATTCATTCATTAAACTGTATCAAGAGAATGTACATCATTTGAGCATCCTGGAAGGAGAACGGAAATATGGCCTATGCATTAAAATATGGCAACAGTGAATTTGTGGTCGCGCTAGCGGACGAGCAAATCAAGCAGGTGCTGGAAGCAAACCCCGTCAGACTTGTTCCCGGTACTCCCCGGGAGTTAATAGAGGATGCATTGAACCATCCTGTAGGCTCGGATCGAATAGAAAACATCGTTCAATCCGGTGAAAAGGTTTGTGTGATCATCAGCGACAGCACCAGGAGCTGGCAAAACCCCGGTCTGATTCTGGAGGCTCTGCTGGACAGGCTGGCTGCAGCCGGTGTAAAGGATGAGGATATCGTCATCATCAGTGCACGGGGCTCTCATCGTGCGCAAACTGATCAGGAGCTTCGCTTTCTTGTTACCGACAGGATATACAACCGCATCAAGGTGGTTGACCATAATTGTCTGGATGAAAATAATCTGACCTATATGGGTACAACAAGCCGTGGAACCCCGGTAAAGCTGAACTCTGTCGCTGTAAGCAGCGACAGGGTTATTCTTATAGGTGCTGTGCTTCACCACTTTCTTGGGGGTTTTAGCGGCGGCAGGAAAAGCATAATCCCCGGAATTGCGTCGAGAGAAACCATTCAGGCGAACCATTCACTGTCTTTAAATCATGGAATCGGCAGCGGCTGCAATCAACTTGTTAAAAGCGGCCAGCTTGAAGAAAATCCATTGCACCTGGATATGCTGGAAGGCTCATTGATGCTAAACCCCTGTTTTATCATTAACATTGTGGTGGATGATAATTACAAAATGCTGAAAGCCTTTGCCGGAGATATGGTGAAGGCTCATGAGCAGGCCTGCCGCCTTGTCGACAGAATGAATACGGTTGATATCGACCGTCGTTATCCCGTAGTGATTGCATCTGCGGGGGGATATCCCAAAGACATGAATGTGTACCAACCCATGAAAACATTGTGCCATATGTTGGAATGCATAGAACCGGGGGGTATGATGATCATGCTTTCGCAATGCCGTGAGGGTTTTGGTTCAGCTGAGACTGAAAAACAAATTACGGATTATGACAATATGCTCGAACGTGAAAAAGCATTGCGCGATAATTATTCTATTGGAGCGCATACCGGTTATCTTTATGCTGATACGGCTGAGAAATTCACTTTCATATTGGTAACGGATTTTGACGCCACTAATTTTTCAAAAACAAAAATGCACATCGTTCGCACCCTTGATGAGGCATTGGAGCTTGCTGCCACACTGCACGGCGGCAGCCTGAATGAAGATGTCTGTTTGATGCCCAATGGTTCCGTGACACTGCCGCGATTAATAAAAAAAGATTAGACAGCAAACAGGAGCCGCTGCTGCAGCTCCTGTTATAGATCATTTATTTATTGAACCAGATATGAACTACTCTTACCAATGCCGAGCCTCTGCAAGAAATATTGCTTTTAAAGGAACCTTCACATCTGAAGATCTTTCGCCCGGGATGACAACAAAAGCAGCTTCATATTCAATTGTTTTCATTCTCAAAATAACGTTCCAGAAATCGCTTCGTGCGTTCTTCCCTGGGGTTTGCTATCACCTGCTCCGGCGGGCCATATTCCACCGTAACTCCCTCATCTATGAACAGTACATTATCCGATACCATCCTTGCAAAGGACATTTCATGCGTGACGATGACCATGGTTGTTTTTCTTTCAGCCAGCTCGCGTATGACGCGGAGCACCTCACCGGTAAGCTCGGGATCCAGCGCCGACGTGGGCTCGTCAAAGCACAGGATATCCGGGTTCAGGGCAAGGGCACGGGCTATGGCCACACGCTGCTGCTGCCCGCCGGAGAGCTGATGCGGATAGTGATCAAGCTTTCCTGAAAGGCCTACACTGTTCAAAATGCCCTTTGCGTTTGCAGTGATTTCCTCAGTAATCCTGTTTTGTTCGCTTTTGTAGTCTGGACGCTCCTTTGCCAGCAGCATCCCTGCCAAAGTAACATTCTGCAATGCGGTGTATTGAGGGAAAAGATTAAATGACTGAAAAACCAGCCCAAAGTGCAGACGTTTCTCCCGTATACCCTTTTCGCTTCTGGATTCCGGATCTTGAGCATCGAAGATCAGTTTTCCATTTACAGTGATGGTTCCAGTATCGGGAACCTCCAGGAAATTCAGGCATCGCAGCAGTGTTGTCTTGCCGCTGCCGGAAGAACCGATGACCGACAGAGATTCACCCTTCTTCAGACTGAAGCTGATATTCTTAAGGACTTCTGTATCTCCAAACCTTTTGCTAATTTTACCGACTTCGAGTATTGGCATTCGATATACCCCCTACACCTTGAAATAGTCTAGCTTGCGTTCCAGCCATCCCAGCAGCAGCGTTAAAACACCATTAAACAGCAGGAAAAACAGCCCCGTTGAGAACAGAGGCCAGATGAGGCCCTGTTTGGTATAACGTTCTGCGCACATGATAATTTCTGCAAGCCCGATGACCCGCGCAAGAGAAGTATCTTTGGTTAATGTAATGATTTCGTTGCTCATGGGAGGTACGATTCTTTTGATCACCTGCATCAGGACAACCTTGAAAAACACCTGGGATTTCGTCATACCAAGGACGGCTCCGGCTTCGTACTGGCCTTTTGAGATGCTTTCAATGCCCCCTCTGTAGATTTCAGAGAAGTAGGCGGCATAGTTGACGACAAAAGCAATTAAGGCGGCTGTCATCCTGGATTTCATTGGAACATCAAACAATAGCCCCGGGGCATACAGCACCACAAAAAGCTGCAGCATCAGCGGGGTTCCGCGGATGACCCACACAAAGGTTTTGACAAGCCACTTCAGCGGCTTGAATTTTGACATAGAGCCGAAGGTAATAACCAAGCCCAGCGGTACTGCCATCAACAATGTCAGGACAAACAGCAGGGTATTCAGCCAGAATCCATCAAACAGGGATGTAATGATAGTATTCATACCGTTCTCCTTTACCTCAACTGGCTACTTGCAGGTTGAAGCGGGAAGTTGAGTGAATACTCAGCTTCCCCACAGACAACACCTCAACTGGCTACTTACAGGTTGAAGCAGGAAGTTGAGTGAAATAAAGAAATCCCCACAGGAATCCTGAAGACCCCAATGGAGACTTCTTTATTTATTTGTGAATATTATTTCACGAGAGCATCTTCCAGACCGTAGTTGGAAGCGATTTTTGCCAATGTACCATCTTCCAGGAGTGCTTTCATGGCTTCATTCACTTTTTCGGTTACATCGCTTTCTTTTCGGAAGGCAATGCCGAACTGCTGAGAACCAAAATTGTTATCTGTATTGGCAACGAGATCTTCGAAATCAGTACCCGGGCCTACATTGTAAAAAGCGAGGGTAGCATCGACGATAGCCATATCGGCTGTTCCGGACTTAACTTCCATTAGCGCTTTGGCCATGGAGTCGGATGGAGCATATTCACAATTGGCAAAAAACTCTTTAGCAGAGATTTTCTCTGTGCCATCATCAGCAATAGAACCATCAACCTTGCCTTCCCCGGTTGAACCTGCTTCAGCGGTGAGAGTAAGCCCATCCACATTGGCCAGGATTTCCTTTTCACGGCTGGTTTTCACGACGATGGCCTGCTCATTGTTCATGTATGGATCGGAAATGCTCATATTCTTTTTGCGAGCCTCGGTAATGCACATCCCGTTCCAGATGCAGTCAATGTTCTTGGAGCTGAGTTCAACTTCCTTGGATTCCCAGTTGATTTCTACAAACTCTGCCTTAACACCAAGCTTCTTGCAAACTGCTTCGGCAAATTCGGTATCAAAACCAGTCAGTTTACCCTCTTTATCCATGAAGTTCATGGGTGGGTATTGTGTAATCCCAATGATCATGGTGCCCTTGCCCTTTATGTACGCAAAATCGGAATTGGCACTTGTGCCACAGCCAGCCAGCAGTGCTGTCAGCATAATCAATACAAGGATCAGGGACAGGTTTTTAAAATTCTTTCTCATAATAAATTCCCCCTTTTGTGATGGTCAAAACGATTCATCGTAATGCCACGTTATCTTGCTAAAGTGTTCTGTACTATTTATACCACAGGTTTACTTTTAGATCAAGATGCTGATTTTCACAATTGTATTGGCGCACCTGATTTCGCAGTCATACGCATTAATATGTAAAACCCGCCAACCTTCATGATGATTAGCGGGTTTTACCTGGCGCGCCCAGCAGAGATCGAATCCACAACCTTCTGGTCCGTAGCCAGACGCTCTATCCAATTGAGCTATGGGCGCACAACTACGCACTTTCGCGTGCAATATATAGTTTAATATAAAAGGGTTAAAAAATCAACAACAAGATTAAAATATTTTCTTCCATTTAAAGGCATATCCAAGTAGTTACTTGATCAAATACTGGTGAAAATTACACAAGAAAGCAGGTATTGCTTTACATTTTCCATGTGTAAAAATGTAATGTATGTATAATGTGAATCCAGTAGCATTTCGTCGGAGGTTCGCCATGTATATTTCCGGAATAACCTACGTCAAACGTAGAAAAAAGTGGATACCCAAGTTTTTGCTGTACGTTTTAATCGTCCTGGTCGCACTTGCTATCATTACCCTGGGGTTATTGATGTTTACAGATATTACAATTCCATACCTCAGTGATTGGCTGAAAAAGTAAAAGCCGCAGTAATCCGCGGCTTTTTTACTATAACATTTGCCTTCTATTCAGGATAACCAAAACAATCAGGGACAGCGCAACGGCCCCAATCAGGATAAACAACCAGCTTAGCGGGTTCGTTTCAAACGGCAGCGGCACATTCATTCCATAAAAGCTAAAGACAATGGTCGGAATGGACAGCACAATCGTCACTGAAGTTAAAAATTTCATCACAATATTCAGATTGTTGGATATCACCGAAGAAAACGCGTCCATCATGCCATTTAAAATGGTGCTGTATATGCTTGCCATTTCAATAGCCTGCTTGTTTTCTGTGATACAGTCCTCCAGCAATTCCTGGTCTTCTTCATACATTTTGATATGTTTTCCGCGAAGGAGCCTCTCAAGCACGGTCTCATTGGATTTCAATGAGGTTGTAAAGAATACAAGGCTCTTTTCAAGCTCAAGCAGCTTGAAAAGCTCACGGTTTCGCATGGATTTATGAAGGCTTCCCTCCAGGTACTCTGTTTTTTTATCAATATGCCGCAGGTATTTCAAGTAGTCCTTTGCGTTATTAAACAGAATCTGAAAAATGAACCTGGTTTTTTTATAGGTAAACAGGTTTCGTATCTGTTTATTGATAAAGGGCTTTAGAATTGGTGCTTCCTTGCTGCAGATGGAGATAAAATATTCATCCCTTACAACCAGGAGACCCAACGGCATGGTTTCAAATACAATATTTTGCTCATCCTCATAAACATAAGGAATGTCAACGATTATAAGGGTTTGATCCTCGTCCACATCTATTCTGGGCTTTTCCTCGTCATCAAGAGGGTCCCTTAACAGCTTTGGATCGACTTTCAGTTCATTTTGCACCCTTGTCAACTCTTCCTCGGTGGGGGCTGTAATATTAATCCAGCAGCCCTTTTCAAAGACTTCTGTTTTAACAAGCTGTTTACCGGCTTCAATGGTCTTGAAGATCTCAACCATATGAATCACCTTCTTTCTATAAAAATCACCTCACAAAAATAGAAAAACTCGGAATCCAGAAACACCAGGATGGGACATCAAGTTCTCCACCTGAATAGTACGTTGATTCCAATACAAATAGAAAGAGCCCGCTTAAGCGGACTATCATCACATTCCATGGATCACACTCCCCTCATTGAGCTTTAGCACTATACGGCATGGATAATATCCGGCTGCGTTAAACAAAACCTTAATGCGGTAATGTCTGTTGACCCAGTTGGCGTCTCTCGACGTTTCCGGGCAGCAGTTTGCCTCCGTATAGGAGCCTCACCTAATAGAGTATGTTCAAGTATCCTTGCAGAAAAAACACTTGAAACTACTAATATAGTATACACTTTTATGTTCTGTGGTGCAATATATCAAATTTTTAAAGCTTTGTCCGAAAACATGCCCGGGAGGCTCTCTGCAAGCATAAAGCCTCCCCCATGGCAGTTGGCCTTAATCCGAAAACAGCATTGAAAATATCATCATCCCGAGAATCAGTATTAGCAGGCCAATCATAATGATCCAGGACACTGGTCGGCCCCAGTTCATTGTCCAACCAATTCCAAAACGTTTTTCAATAAATATGGAAGGATCTTCGGGGTTGTAATACAAGGACCCCAGCTTCCAGTATTTATCGTCCTCCCTGGTGATACTGACCTTGTTTCCGTTTTTGTCCTGAAAGACATGAATCCGGTTGCCGCTCTGGCCTGTGGTCACTGACACCAGGATGAGCGCAGCAATCATTAGAAAGCAAAAGATGAGCGGTGTCATCGCAATGACCCTTAAGTCTCTGATCACCCCCAGGTTGGATAGATGCATCAGCATGAACATCAGCTGCATGCCAACACCGCTGAAAACCATGAATGCTGACCACCTGTACCTGAACTTTCTGTTTTGTTCCGCCGATTTTTCAGGGTTTGCCGAATCGATCTGCTGTTTTGACTTGATAATCATCCAATATGCAAAAGTAAAAATGAATGCCAGAAAAAACTGGACGGTCGGAGCCATGTAGATAATTCTGGGAGTCTTTTCAACATAATGATATACATGCCCGCTGAAGTCAAAATTCATGGGGATTTGGTTCGGCGCCTGATCATACAGGGCGACTCCAAGCAAAATGGTAAACGCGATGATTGCCGGATACAGCAGCAGCCACATGGCTGATATTGTGTATTTTCCCCTCCTGAAGGAAGTATCCACAACGATAACTTCTCTGGACTGGTTTTTCCATTCACTTTCAGCTTTCAGAGCTTTCATTTTTTTATAGGCAGACAGATACAGCCCTCCATAACCTGTTAAAATGAGCAGCATGGCTGGAATGGAAAAAAGATATTCGCCTTCAGGAAGCTTTATAATGATTGATGAAACAACTGCCACAACAAGAATGACTGCACTGAGGATCAACCCCTTAACAAGGTAGTTTTTGCGTATAGTCTCCACTTCAGGCGAATACCAGGCCTGTTCGGGGATGCTGATACCGAAGCTGATATTTTTCCTGCTGATATATGGCATGATGGAAAAAAAGCCGATAATGGACAGGCAACTGATCGCATACATCAAAATAACCCCGAGGATTGTCATTCCTTCTCACCTTCCTTACCCTTTGAAAAACCATGGAAAACCCTTCGGCATTGCTCTATCAATTCTTCTTCGGAAACCCCCCGGCATACCGCCTCTGCCAGGATAGGGCGCAGATCCTGCTTTAGCTTCTCCCGATAGCTTTCATTTTCTATAAAATATTTCGGATCATTGACAATAACGCCGCTTTTCCGATGAACCGCAAGAAAACCCTCCTGTCTTAGCAAAGTATATACCTTGTTGACCGTGTGCAGATTAATCCCAAGATCCGACGCTATTTGCCGGACAGACGGCAGGGTTTCTCCAGGCTCAAGACACCCGGTGGCGATTCCTTCGATGATCTGGTTTCTGATCTGAACATACAGAGGGATTTCAGACTGTAAATCAATTGACAAGAGCATATCTATCACCTCCATGAGTAGCAGAGAGGTGGCCTCCTGCTTTCAGTGTATCCTGTTGGCAGAAAGACCATCCACCTGCTTCTTTCACCTCATGCTTCACCCATCGGCGCAGCAGACAGGTTCTCCTCGTGACCCTTCTTTCGGACATAAAGAAAGGAGATGATCGCCAGAATAAAAATAAACCCTTCAATTACCCAAATACTTACGCCGCTGCTCATCATAATTACAGCAGGAGAGTCTATGAGCATATGCAATATTATAGCCAGGCCAAGATACAGCAATCCCTTTTTCTTTTGAATGCCGACCATAACAAGTACGGATAGTGCTATATGTATAAAAAATGTAAACAACCTTTCGGCACCGGAAACCAGGTACATATGTGAAGGAGTCTGCAGCAGAATGGTTTTGGCCTGGATCAGTGCTTCCCTCGCTTGTTCAGGATATTGTGCAATCATGGTGTCATACAAGCCGGAGTTTATCATGACGGAGGTAATCAGATTGCTGACGTAGGATAAGCCCACCAGCAAAATGGCTTCAATTCCACCATGGCCGATGCCGAACGCCACTGCGTTTTTCCAGTTAAGATGTTTTTTCAGAACCAGAATGAAGGCCAGGTATCTGCCCACTTCTTCAAACAAGCCCGCGGTAAAACCAAGAAACAGCGCATAGCCCCATAAATTGTTCTGTGCCATATCCTGATACCACTGCATATTTGGCAGAACGATCTGAATCAAAGGTATTCTGGTGACCACCTGAAACAGAAAAAAGACCGCAGCACCTATGAAAACCGAACCTACATAATACTTTTGTTTTTTGTAGAACAGGATTGCGGCGATTATTGGGCCAAGTGTTGTAAACAGCATCGTGATACCCATAAAGATAAGAGCCTCAGTACGAATCATTCATTTCACCCTCTTTGATAATTAATTCATTCTATCTGTTATATATTATATATAACAGATAGAATATTGAATGTCAAGTCTATTCTTTTTGAGCAGAAAAAAAGCGGAATTAACCCCAGGGGACTAATCCGCTTTTGTTTTTGTGATCAGATCTTTACCTTAAAATACCACGACAAGTCGATTACCCGACAGGGTCTCTTTCTCGTGCGTTAAGGTAAATACTTCTTTAATGTAGCCCTTACAGCGCCCGGGCCTTGTATCAACTCATTAAAATAACTGAGAACCTGCTGTGCAAGCCCTGCTTCATACAGGTCTACCCCAAAGATGGATGCATCGCTGAGAATAGGTTTCAGCTTCTCATCGAAGGGACCCTTGTCGCCCAGGGAAATGCCTTTCATTATCGTCTTCAGATGATCCAGCAAGGGATCGGGACTGAGCGTAAAGGGCTCTCCATTATCATCAACAGCTAAAAGGTACCTTAACCATCCGGCAAATACCAGGGGAATATATTTCAGGTCGGTAACCTTTAAATCGCTGCGTTTCTGGTAAGCCTTGATAGTTTCTCCAAAACGGATTGCAAGCTTCTGGGATGTATCGGTTGCAATTCTTTGCGGAGTATCCGGAACAAAGGGGTTGGGCAGACGCACATTAACCACTTCACGGATAAACGCTTCCGGGCTGACGATTCCGGGATTGATAACCACAGGCAGACCTTCCGTGAAACCTATCTTTTCAATGAAGGCTTTCAGCTGCGGATCCTTCGTTTCCTCATAAATTGCCTTATAACCCAGGACACACCCGTAAACAGCCAATGCCGTGTGAAGGGGATTCAGGCAGGTGCAAACCTTCATTTTCTCAACCTTATCAACCGTATCCCTGTCGGTAAAGATAACGCCGGAATCCTCCAGCGGAGGACGGCCATTGGGAAACAGGTTTTCCACCACCAGGTACTGAGGCTCTTCAGCATTGACGAAAGGCGCAATATAGGTATTTTTTGAAGTGGTAATGATTTCAGTGCTATCGAGACCGCTTTCCTCAAGCATCTCTTTCACGCCAAGGTCCGGCCGGGGTGTAATTTTGTCGATCATGCTCCACGGGAATGCAACCTTTTCGGGGTTTTCTATGTATGCAACAAACCCATTTTCCACAAGCCCGCGTTTTGCCCATTCTCTGGCAAAGGCACTTACAGCCTGGTACAGCCTTGTACCATTATGGGAGCAGTTATCCATGCTGGCCAGTGATATGGGAGCTTTCCCGTTTTGATAACGCACATGACAAAGCGCAGCAAGCTTTCCGATAAAGCTTTTCGGCCATGACGCACCAGCTTCAAAATCTGAAACCACATCCGGGTAATATTCTCCACGTGCATTTGTAAGGCTATAGCCTTTCTCGGTAATGGTAAAACTGACCATTTGCAGTGAGGGGTTTGCAAAGATGGATTGCAGTGCTTTCCAGTTTTCAGGCTTGGCTGAATCTACGGTTAACGACTCCACCACCGAGCCAATCACTTTTTTCTCCATATTGCCGTCAGGCTTCAATACGACCAGAACGCTAAGGTTATCGCAGGGTCGGTATATGCGATCGATGATTTCGGTGTCATAGGCTTCGCAAACGATAATACCTCTGTCGCTTTTTCTTTCGTTTAAAAGCTTTTGCTGAAGGGCAGCCGGAAAACCCCTGAAGATGTTCCCTGCACCAAAATGTACCCATACCGGGCTTTTCAGGGTATTTTCCCTGACTTGCGCGCGATCGAACTGCGGAAGTTCAAACCCTGCATTCTGCCAGGCTTTTTGTTCCTTAAGACCTGCATTATTCAATATCATTTCTTTTTACTCCTGTTACCCTCTGTTTTTGATTGTATGTATAACGTCGTGTATTTACCCGAATTGGCTGAAAGATGCCTGGTGGCGCGTGGCTCACCCCTGAAGCACCTTCACATGGAAGCTGCGGTTCCTGGGGCCGTCAAACTCACAGAAATAAATGCCCTGCCAGGTTCCAAGCAGCAGCCGGCCATTTTCAACAATGACCGTTACGCTGCTTCCAGTATAGGAAGCCTTCAGATGTGAATGGGTATTTCCTTCGCTATGTCGGAATTCTGGCCGATCCGGAAGGGTCTTGTTCAGAGCAAACAGCATATCACTTACCACATCAGGATCTGCATTCTCATTGATGGTCATTCCAGCAGTTGTGTGAGGGCAAAATACCACGCATATACCCTCGGTGATTCCGCTTTCCTTTACTGATTGCTGAACCTTTGTGGTGATGTTGTAAAAACCTTCGGTTCCGGTTCTTAAGCTATATTTGTATACCATACCTTCATCCTTTTCTGAATTACTTCTATAACCTATTGTACATTCTGGAAACCCAAAGGACAATGGTGAATCAAGCAACTGCATTCGCTCTTGAGCTTTCCCCTATGTCCCATCGGGTTTATAAAATAGTGTAACGAGAGATGATGAGCCCACGCCCCACTTAGCGTTTTTTCCACAAGCAAAAACGTGATATAACGTATTGTGGTTACGAGTATTGGTGACCTTAACCAGAGGAGACAGGTATTATGGCTTAATTGAACCATGGTACCTGTCTTTGTTTGTGCCTAATCGTGGCTTTGCTTATTTATAGGTTCGCTTTTGCTGCTTTTTTAAATAGTTCAGGGTGTATATGGCAATAGCCGTTTGGGTTTTTGTCAAGATAATGCTGATGGTATTCCTCGGCAGGGCTATAGTTTTCCAGCGGCTTGACCTCGATGGCGATTGGCTCTTTGTACTTCTGCCGGAGGGTATGGATGGATTTTTCGATAGCCGGCAGATCTCTTTCATCAATATAGTAAATTCCTGTTCTGTATTGTACGCCAGTATCTCCGCCCTGACGATTGATTGACGTGGGATCAATGGTTTCATAAAAAAGACACAGCAGCCGGTCCAGACTGATCACGCCTGGATCATATACTACCTTGACGGTTTCTGCATGACCGGTGTTTTCGCAACAAACCTGCTGATAAGTGGGGTTTATGGTTTTACCGTTTGCATAGCCCACTTGTGTATTTTCCACGCCGTTGATCAATGAAAGATATTTTTCAGTTCCCCAAAAGCATCCACCCGCCAGATATATTTCTGAAGACATCTTCACTCGCTGCGTAAAAAAGTCTTTGCGCAGCTCCCCCCTCTGTGTTGTGTTTTCTTCTCTATCATACCACCATCTTATCACTTTATGAATGTAATAAGTTCACAATTCGGTGTTCAGTAGCAATATATGTTTTATTCCATTGCATAGGGCATAATTGATGATTACATGCTTTATACCGGTTATTAGTCACAGCCCCTTCTTATTCAGCATTTCAACAATTTCTATATCAGCAGGGCAAAAGTCATACTTCATTATTTCATGGGGTGTAACCCATCGTACCTGATGATGTACCTTTGGGACTATTTCACCTGCCACAATTTGAGCATGGAAGAACGTAAAAGCTATTTCCCGGTCAGGGTATTGATAAGTAGTTTTAGCAAATACGCTTCCTATGGTTATTTGGACACCCAGTTCTTCTTCACATTCCCGGATAAGGCATTCTTCTTTTGATTCGCCTGACTCAAGCTTTCCGCCAGGGAATTCCCAAAGAAACGCGCAGTTACCCCCATCCCCTCTCTGGCAGATGAGTATTTTACCCTTATGTTGAATAATCGCAGCCATTACCTTCAACATTCGTTTTTTCTTCTCTGAACCATGTGTGCCAAAGACATGCTCACAAACCTTTTCAGACATTCCCTTCATAAACATATTTCAAATGCCTTCTTGCCACATCCGCCAGGCGGTATATCGTATCTATCGGAGTAGGACTCCTGTCCTGCATTTCAAACCTTGGAAAAAACCTTGAGATGTGATAGGGTACCTCAGGATTGACCGATGCAAGCCAGGAAGAAAGCTGCTCCATTTCATCTGCGGTATCATTTTCCCCGGGGATGATAAGAGTAGTAACCTCTACGTGGCATTCCTTTGATGCCAGGGCTATGGTGGTCTTTACCGTTTCCAGATCTCCGCGCATTTTATGATAAAATTCTTCGGTAAACGCCTTCAGATCAATATTCATGGCATCAATGAAAGGCAGCAGCTGAGTAAGCGGTTCGTTGCAAATATATCCGTTTGTGACCACAACATTTTTCAATCCGTTCTCCCTGGCAAGCAAGGCACAGTCCCGCACAAACTCATAGCTGATGAGAGGCTCGTTGTAGGTATACGCGATACCAATATTTCCTCTGTTTCCGGTTTTCAGGGCATACTCCACAAGCTCCTCAGGTGTGGCCTTATCGGTATGAATTTTTTCCGGGCTGGCCATGGATATTTCACTGTTCTGACAAAACACGCATCGCAAGTTGCACCCGTAGCTTCCCACCGAGAGAATTTTACTGCCGGGGTGGAAATGATACAGCGGCTTTTTTTCAATCGGATCCAAAGCCATTGCGGTCAGTTTTCCATAGTTTTCACAGGTAACCGTTCCTGAAATGTTCATTCGGGCCCGGCATAAACCCTTCTGTCCCTCATCCAAAGAGCAATGGTGCGGGCAGACCCTGCATTCAGCCTTCATTTGTGACGCACCACCTCAAATCTTTCCATGGAGTAGGGTTGGCCTGGACGAATACCCGCTTTTTCCAATGCTATCTCAACCTGTTGTTTTGGTGTATCAATGGTATCCAGGTTCGGAAGCAGCAAGCCTCTGCGATGCCCGTTGGAAACAATAACACCATACCGCTTCACATCAAGTTCATCCATGGATTGTATAGGCTCAGGCTCTGACAGGACATCCACACTATAAACCAACTCCGCAAGCTCTGACCTCGTAACCTCCGGAAACCTGGGATCTTCAGTTCCAGCACTAACTGCGTTGCGCATTATTTCCTGCGCAATGCTTTGTGTAACGGGGCCTATTGTACCAATACAACCCCTTAAGTGACCATGCTTTTTCAGAGAAACAAACACACCGGCCTGGCGGGTTACCATCTCACCGGGCAAATTGACGGGTAAAGCCGCCATTTCTCCGGTTGTTACATAAGTTTCAAGGGAAAGCCGTGCCAGCTGTACATAAGGATCCTCATTTAATTTGATCCCGCTGAGTCTTTCCTTTTCCTTTTTTATATAGATTTTATCGAAATGTCTTTCCGGATCCTCACCGATTACCTCATACGCAGCAACGCCATAGCCTACACCGAAGGTTCCCTCATAGGATAAAAGCTCCGGCTTTACGGATTTTCCATCCAAAGCTCCCGCCATGATAATAAAGGAACGCAGCCCGCACTCAGCAGCACTGTCGCAGAAGGATTGCTGAAAGCTTAAAAAGGCCAGAAAATCTGCTTTCTCCATAGCTTGTGTCACATTACTGTCAAACTCAGGCCCTTCGGGTACGAAGCCATAAGGACCGTCTGTCAGCAGCTTGTGGGACAGGTCACCGCTGGCAACAAAAACAGCTCTTCTGCCCAGGTTTTCAACCGACTTTGCAATCAGGGTGCCAAAGCGATAGTGCTCTATAGGGGTAAGCCCGGAAAGGCCAATGCGGATTAGCTTGTATTCAGTGAAATACTTGTTTATGAAATGTAAGGGGACAAGCGTGCCATGATCCAGGCCCTTTTCACGCTCTCCCATAGTTCCTGCATAGATGCCGGCTTTGTCGGATTCCTCGGATATGGCCTGCACCAGCTCACTGTCATACTCAACCTCAATTGAACAACCAGTGGCTCCAAACCTGCGCAGATCTCCTTTTGCCCCCTTGCCGGGAGAAATATGAAAGTAATCTGCGTACAGGGTTGCATGGGGAGATGTGAGTATGATCACCTCGGGTTTCATGGCGGCTATTCTTCGGGCAACCTCATCATAAGCATCAACGGTTTTCTGAATTTTCACTTCCTCGCCCCGGCCCACCTGGGGCAGAATAATTGGGGGATGCGGTACAATAAATGCTCCGATTATAGACATTTTTATCACCTCCGGGAAAAAACCTCCATCCATCAGGCGGAGGATGAGTTGGGACGGTTAACTTCTCACTGTGATGAATACAAAAATGTGTGAGGGCATGGAAAGCAGCAAAGCTGTATTATTCAAGCCTCTGCAGGGTCCAGTTCAATACGCAGTTTACAGTGTTCGTCGCCTCTCAGGATGGATTCCAGCAGCTGTACTCTAACATTTCCTTCTCCCAAAAGGGCTTCCAGGTTTTCCAGAAGGCTGAGCTTTGAACATTCGCAAAGCAGACCATCGCGCATAAGTCCTTGTGTGAACAACTCACAGGCGCAGGTTGGGTAGATAACCTCATATGCCCTGCCTTCCTCTGCAACCGTGAACTGCATGCCTGAGAATCTGTTTGTCAGCCGCTTCAGGAAATCGTGAAAACCTGTCGACTTTTCGTACTCCTCCTTAAAAACCTGTTTCGTATAGGATTCCGAACAGGCCTTCGCACATTCCCTGAATATTTTTGTTCTGCTTGCTGGTTCGGACTGTTGCAATGCTTTTTCAAGCCCGCTGAACCAATACTTGAAAAACCTGTCCTCCATAGTTTTACCTCTTTATGCTTTTTTAGTAATTGTATCAAATACCTGCGACCAGTTGCGTTTATATGGGTGAGAGATGGCGAAACCAGTTAAAAACCAGGTTGCATGGGTGAACCAAAGGCGGAGTATGAACCCGTCTGGTTACACTCGTTGATTTCGAGTCTTAGTTCCATTGGATCTTAACCAACTTGCTTTAACTTTGTAAAATTCGATATTCTCCAAACTTTATCGATGTTCCTTACTATCAAAGTACCACAATAAGCACATTTTGTACTTGTTTCCTCCAATGAGCCCCCACAATTATTACATCTTATACCAATCATATCTATGCTCATATCCGTGAATAAGTAAGTCATGTCCACACTATAT
>JAGOJH010000139.1 GCA_017995215.1 Thermoclostridium sp. | reverse complement strand
TAAGAACCCTGAAAACAGCGCATTCTAAGATTTAGAGAATCAGCACTTTCTCGATATTTCTATATAGGAAGTATGATCTTTCAAGGGTTATGAGTTTTTTTGTGCTTCACCTCTTAAGAGTTTGATCTCCTTCGTGAAACCCCTGATCCTGGATTGCAGCGTCAGCTCGGGGTTTTTTCCGCAAACGTCGATAGGATCGAATTGAATACAACCTGCCTGGCGGATAAAATCACACACGCCCTGCTTGCCGATGAATTTATATTCACCAATAAGCCCATGCTTCAAAAGCAAAAAGTTTCTGGCTTGTTCATTTGTTAATGAATATGGCTGCATAGTCTGTTACCACCCTTTCAAATGCTTCGAGTTCACTTGCGAAAGCGGATGCTTTTATCTATAGTTCGGGTACCAAAGCATATGATGATGTAATATCTCCTCATAAAAAAGAATCTTTTAGTTCAAGTTTAGTAAACTCAACTTTGCTGAACGTTAACTACCGTATCAGTCGCTCAATTCAAAGGTTTCACAGTAAATCTCAAGACCGTTTTCATCTTGCCAGGATCAGTTTTTCTTGCGTCCGTGAGGTAAATTTCCCTGTGGAGCTTTGATAACCGTTCTACCTGATGGGTACTGCAATACTCTTCCATGCGGGAAAAGCTTTCCGGTTCATCATCGTATAGGCCGACGTGGAGCATTTGAGCGCACAAGCCCTCTTCCAGTATACCAAACCTTACATGCTGCAGCAAGGGATGAGGTTTTCTTATTCGGACGCTTTCTATCACCCATTGCGCAAGGTCGTCGGTTACAAACTCGGGCTGACGGATCATCAGGGTATAAATAAGGCTGTCTTTGTCAAGGTATTCGAGCCCCCTGGCGTTTTCATCAAGATCCCACACACCCTCAAGCGGGTAAACAGAATACTCGTAATAGCCTTCAGGTTCCAACCCTTTCCTTGGCAGCATCTTTATCCCATAAGCCAAACTGTACAAGACACCCACAGCTTCGGTAAAAGCTTCACTGTTCGGGTTTCCTCTTCCATCCAGCATAAAAAAGCGCATGGGCGGAATTTGAATGAGCTCCGGATTGGTTTTCGGTAAATAGATGGCTTTCTCGTCTTTCTTCCATTCTTTTTTCATGCAGCACCTGCTTTCATCGGTTTGAATAATCCGATTATAACAAAAAATATATGACAGCAGTCTGTCCAATTCGCAAGAAATTGTTCTTAAAAGCCGATTAACCAACCCTGAATCCTGGGTATATAATGAAAACGGATATTCACTGAAGCGGAAAATGCTTTCCAAGTGCTTCCGGACATTATATACTTATTGTTGCAGAAGCAATTTCAGCAGCAGCTTTATTTACACAGGAACCTTCCCAAGTGTAAATTCAGGAAGGATGGTTTTCATGACAACAAAAAAAATTGGTATCATCGGATGTGGAGATATCAGCGGGATTTACCTGTCAAACCTGATAAAGGTGTTTCGAAACACCCAGGTTGTGGCCTGTGCCAGCAGAACCTATGAAAATGCCGCGGCGAAGGCGCGAGAATTCGGTATTAAGGCCTGTTCCACGGACGAACTGCTGCAAAACACCGAAATAGACATTGTGATAAACCTCACCACACCAAATGTGCATTATTCAGTAAGTGATGCCATCCTGTCCGCCGGAAAACATCTCTATACCGAAAAGCCGCTTGCTGTTACCCGTGAAGAAGGAAAGGCCCTTTTGCGCAAGGCACAGGAGAAAAAGCTGAAGATCGGTTCTGCACCGGATACAGTTCTTGGGGGCGGGATTCAAACCTGCCGCAAGCTGATTGATGATGGCTGTATAGGAAAACCAATTGCCGCGACTGCTTTTATGATGAGCCATGGCACCGAAAGCTGGCATCCCAACCCGGAATTCTACTACCAAATCGGTGGCGGTCCGATGTTTGATATGGGTCCATACTACCTGACAGCCCTTGTGAACTTGATTGGTCCGGTTAAAAAGGTATCCGCTTTTACCAGCACACCATTCCCGCAGCGGATGATCACCACTGAAAAAAAATATGGCAAGATCATTGATGTTGAGATTCCCACTCATGTGGCAGGATTGCTTGAATTCCACAACGGTGCGGTAGGCACTCTTGTCACCAGCTTTAACGTATGGGCAGCACAGGTGCCGCGAATAGAAATCTATGGTACAGAAGGGACACTCTCTGTTCCCGATCCAAACACTTTTAGCGGGCCTGTTTACTTAAGGCGTGAGAATCACTCAGCTTTCAGTGAAATTCCTCTTTCCCATCCCTATCACGAGAACAGCAGAGGGCTCGGTGTTGCCGATATGGCAAGCGCCCTTGAATCAAACACAATAAACAGGGTTAACGGAGAGCTTTCCTACCATGTATTGGATATCATGCACGGTTTCCACGATTCTGCAAATACAGGCAAACATATTTCCCTGGAGAGCACCTGCCGCAAACCTGAACCAATGACCGGCGAACTTCTGTAGTTGTTCACGCTAAAGTGGTTTTGGAAACTGCAAACGATGCGGGAGTTCACCCAATACAAAAACGGGAAGGGGCTTATATGATAACCCTTTCCCGTTTTATTTGAAAAACAAAAATGTTCGCGAATTCCATCAGCAATCTTCCGTAGAGTGGATGAGCGAGATAGCACACGCACGCCCCATCATCCGGGTTCGCTAAACCTTCTGTTATGCCGATGGGTAATTTCGTTCCTGCTACCTGGCCAGCCAGCCCCCGTCCACAGCGATGGTGTAACCATTCACATAATCGGAGGCAGACGATGCCAGGAAAACAGCCGGTCCCTGAACATCTTCCGGGGTTCCCCAGCGTCCTGCCGGAATACGCGCAAGAATATCTGAAGACCTTTGCTCATCAGCCCGCAGGGCAGCGGTGTTATTCGTGGCCATATAGCCCGGTGCAATGGCGTTGATGTTGATATTGTGCTTCGCCCATTCGTTGGCCATAGCCCGGGTAATCCCCATCACACCGCTTTTACTGGCTGTATAGGAAGGCACACGAATGCCGCCCTGGAACGAAAGCATGGAAGCGATGTTGATGATTTTTCCGCCCGATCCCTGGCTGATGAACTGCTTTGCGGCAGCCTGGCTGAAGAAAAATACTGTTTTCAGGTTGATATTGAGCACATCATCCCAATCTTTTTCAGAGAAGTCGATAGCGTCGGTACGGCGGATAATCCCGGCATTGTTCACCAGAATATCCAACCTCCCAAAAGTGTCCACCGCTTTTTGGATGATTCCTGCAACAGGCTCGGTAGACAATAGGTTCGCGACGACACCCACGAACCTTCCGCCTTTTAATTCAATATACTGCTTTGTATCGGGCATTTCCACATAATCAACGCCCACAATATCGGCCCCCGCTTCCGAAAGCGCCAGTGCTATTCCCTGACCCAGTCCTGTACTGGCTCCGGTAACAATGGCGACCTTGCCGTTCAGTTTAAAACTATCCAGAATCATGATTCTTTCCTCCCATCTGCATTTGGGTGCTTGTTACCCTTTGCTTGTTGGTTATCTCAAGGTATCCATCGAAACATTGTCCATATCGTTAAAGGTCTGGTTTTCACCAGCCATACCCCAAATAAAGGTGTAACTGCTGGTACCCACACCAGAATGGATGGACCAGCTGGGCGATATGACAGCCTGTTCGTTTTTAACCACGATGTGCCGCGTTTCATCCGGCTCGCCCATAAAGTGAAGCACCCTTGTATCCTCTTCCATGTTGAAATAAAGGTAAACCTCCATCCGGCGCTCATGTGTATGTGTAGGCATAGTGTTCCACATATTGCAGGGTTCTAGAATCGTCAGACCCATCACCAGCTGGCAGCTTTTGCATACATTTGGATGCACGTATTGATAAATTGTACGTTCATTAGACTTTTCCGGTGAACCCAAATGATTCGGTCTGGCTTTACTGATTTCAATTTTCACAGTAGGCCAGGTCGCATGTGCCGGAGCGCTGTTGATGTAGAATTTCGCCGGGTTAACGGCGTTTTCACTTTCAAACAATACTTCTTTTGTTCCCATCCCGACATACAGACCGTCCCGAGCATCAAGGGTATACACCTGGCCGTCAAGTGTTACAGTACCCTTACCGCCGATATTGATAATTCCCATTTCCCGTCGCGCCAGGAAAAAGTCCGCTCCTATTTCCTTGCCGGCCTCGAGGGTCAACGGTCTATCGATCGGACAGGCCCCGCCTGCGATCATTCTGTCCACATGGCTATAAACCAGCTTGATTTCACCGGGTATAAAAACCTGAGGAATTAAGTATTCTTCCCTAAGTCTTTGTGTTGTGTAATGCTTGGCATCTTGAGGATGTGTACTGTTGCGGATTTCCATAAAATCTACCTCCGTTTTATACTTTATTTAATGGGACTGTTGTAAACAACAACCTTCATTACTCCTGATGAGCTGGCTGAAAATTATGTTGATTCACGGATAAACAATTGATGGTTGACTATCGTTTTCACGCTGTCCAAACTTTCAGTGATTAAAAGCAAAATCTGGTCAACCGCCAAGGTGCCGATTTTCCTGAAGGGGGTGCGCACTGTGGTGAGGGACGGTTTAAAATATTGTGCGATATCCAGATCATCCATTCCAACAACCGCAATATCCTCTGGCACCTTCAGGCCAAGGCGGTGTGCTTCATTGATAAATTGCATTGCATAGGAATCACAAATCCCGAAAAACGCATCCGGTAATGGATCCATGCCAAGGATTGTGTGAATTGCGTTTTCAGCGGATTCTCCTTTATGAAGCAATTGCAAATACTTTTTGTCGATAGTTATGGTTTTTTGATGGAAAGCGTCATAATAGCCATTCAGCTTGTCTCTGTCGATGCGTCGAAGTTCGGGATACCCCAGAGCGGCAATTTTTCTGTGCCCTTTTTCCAGCAGAAACTGCACCATTTCACACGCGGCTTTTCTGACATCTACCGCGATATAGCTTTCTTCCGGTTCTTCCATTACACGGTTGATGAACAGGTGAGGAACCTTTTTTTGTCTGAGAAGAACCCCTTCCTTCACTTCATCCTCAAGGTCTTTTCCAATGATCAGGATTCCCTTTGTATTGCTGTTTTCATTCCACTTTTCATAGTCTCTTGTGATCTGATCCCCTGAACGGATCACAAGCTGAACCTTCACATTTCTTTCTTCGGCTCGTTCTGTGATACCTTGTATCACTTCGGTGAAACCCTTAAACCGTTCAAATTCCTTGGAAACGCTGATCTCCAGAACGATGTCCCTTAGCACCAGACCGTCGGTTTCACATCCCAGCTCATGCATGGCTTCTATAATGGCTTTCCTGGCATCAGGCCTGACATTGTCGCCTCTGAGAAAGCGAAACAATGTGCTGCGGGATACCCCGGATTTACGGATGATTTCTTCTGTCTTTGGCATGAGCCGTCCCCCTGTGAATCACTTTTGTGACACTTTTGTTTCACTTTTATGATACCATTTATTCATCAATAAAGCAACGTCGAAATGAAATAAGAAATTCGCAAAGCAAAGTCCAACTATACGTATAGAGCATCCGCTGAAACAGATCCCAGAAAGCAATATTTATAAAGGTGGCTTGGGTTTAACCCTGCCACCTTTTTTTGTTCACTATTGTGTTTTTCTGCTGTATATCATTAGACTCCTAAAGCTGTGAAACCGGTCATACCAGTTGAAATTAGATGCCTGCTGCTTTATTCTTATCGACTGTATACCCTGACATTATTTTTTACAGGCAACGGGTGAATACCACCCCTGCCTGATCAACCTTCCCTGTGGGGGGACGTTTCATTAAATATGATATTGACAGCTTTCATGGGGGAAACGTTGGATATTGCATGCTTGTATACCAGCTGCTGTTTACCCTCGCTGTCGAGAACGACGGTGAAGTTGTCAAAGCCTTTTACAAGTCCCCGAAGCTGGAAACCATTTGTCAGGTAAACGGTAACGGGAA
>JAGOJH010000038.1 GCA_017995215.1 Thermoclostridium sp. | reverse complement strand
TCTAACTAAATAATACGCAATGAGCTATGGTAATTTATGTTATCAGGGATAGATAAAAGGCAAAAAATACCATCCAATAACAACGTCGGGCTGATATATACGCAAGAACTGCAGAAATATGGAACAAAACGGGATAACTTTCGACAAAATAAAATAAGACGCTGTATCGATACATTCTATGTCTTGAAGAAAACCATAACTTATTGTAAAGTAATATGGTAAAAAACGTTAAGGGAGAAGAAAGAATATGGGGAAAAGAGCTATTTGTATTGTTTTGGTTATGTTCCTGGCGGTATTATCAGTACCGATGAATGTGTCCGCTGCGCAAATGAATTGGGTTGATCTTGATAGGACCTGGGAAGCGGGTTTTGAACTGAACACGGAAACCCTTTTCTGGGATGGGTTGGCTGTTGTCTACGACGATCAACAATACCAGTACAACTACCTTGATGAAAACTATCGGTTAGTTGATCTGAACAAAGGAAGGTTCAAGAATGTATTTCCGTTTTTTGAGGGTCTGGCTGCAGTCCTGGACAAAAACAACAAGCTTGGATATATCAATAAGTATGGAGAGATCGTCATTGAGTGTCGATTTGGGGTGGCGGATGTGCCGGGAAGCGAGATATATACAGGCTTTTTTCGGGATGGTGTGGCAACCGTTTTTAAAGAGTACTATGAAGATGTACGTGAATGGGATAGAATCGAAGATAAGGAAATCATGGTAGCCCAAATCGATAAAACAGGGGCAATTGTGAAAGAGTATTGGGATTGCAGGGAAGATTTTAAAGGTTTACATTTGATATCCCAAAATGATTTTTTTGATGGGGAAGAGATGACAGAGCTTCAGGCAAAGCAGTCGCAGGACCCGACCACAACTGCCAGTGAATGGGCGCGAATAGAGATTCTTAACGCAAGCGACCATGGTTTGCTGACACCAAGTACACAAACAGACATGCAAACCGATATTTCAAGGTTTCAATTTACTGAACTTGTTGTGAATATGGTTGAAAAAGCAACCGGTAAAAGCATCATTCCAGCGGCTGATAATACGTTTACTGACTGTATGGATACTGCAGTGCTGAAAGCATTTGCTTGCGGAATCGTGAATGGAACCAGCAGTACCACCTTTTCACCGGATTCGCTGATAACACGGGAACAGATTGCAACAATGCTGTACCGGGCTGCCACATATATTGAGAAAGAAACAAATGAAACATACATGCAAAAGAATGAAAACCTCAATGCCTATACGGATAAGGATAATGTCTCATCCTGGGCAAAGTCCGCTGTAGGGATCATGGCCAATAATGGAATCATGAACGGTACTTCTGAAACAACTTTGTCACCGAAGAACAATGCATCCATAGAACAATGTGTGATACTGGTATTCCGCCTTCATGAACTGATCGTTCCCCGTTTTAACTGAACATCCGCTATATAAGAGTCAGGGAAATTCCCTGGCTCTTTTTTAGGTGCGCATTATAAGAAGCCCCACCAAACATATTTTTAGTTTTAGGTTAGAAATTTGAAACAGTTGGTAGTGGTACGTTACTTTCAGGTTACTATATCTTATCTGAATTAGGCCAGCAATAGAAGATTTTGCCTGATGCTGTTGAATTATTACATCATAAACAATATAATGGTGATACGGAATTTTTCACATCATTTCAGAGAACCCAAATTTTCACAGATCATCGGACAGCATCCCGATCATAAACAGTGACACGGATATGGGAAGAAAGGGTTTGCCATGCTAAGCAGGGTTACTGCCTGTGGGCTTTTTGGAATTGACGGTTATCTTGTTACAGTCGAGACTGATATCAGCAACGGAATTCCAGCCTTCGATATTGTGGGTTTGGTGGATATAGCGGTTAAGGAAGCCAAGGAGCGAGTTCGAGCAGCGATCAAGAACTCAGGCTATGATTTCCCCTCCCGCAGAATCACCATCAATCTTGCCCCGGCTGATCTGAAAAAGGAAGGCACGGCCTATGATGTGCCTATCGCTGCCGGAATTCTGGCGGCTACAGGGGTTATTCCAGCAGCATCCCTAACTGATTGTCTGTTGTTGGGGGAGCTTTCGCTTGACGGAACACTGCGTCCGGTATATGGCGTTTTACCAAAAGTGATTGCAGCGAAACAGGCAGGCCTTGAAAAAGTGATTCTGCCACAGGAAAATGCTATGGAGGCTTCCGTTGTTAAGGGTGTTCAGGTCATCCCTGTTGCCAGCCTGAACGAACTGGTGCGGTATACCACCGGCCAGGTTCAGATAGAACCTGTTGAAAACGAATGGAACGCTATGTCTCAGGAAGAATCCATGGAGGATATGGATTTCGCCGACGTAAGGGGTCAGAATCATGTGAAGCGGGCACTGGAGGTAGCCGCTGCAGGGGGGCACAATTGCCTGATGATCGGCAGCCCCGGCAGTGGGAAAACCATGCTGGCACGCAGAATGCCGTCCATCCTGCCTGACATGACCTTCGAAGAAGCTTTGGAGGTGTCAAAAATCCACAGCGTTGCAGGGCTGTTACCTTCAGACACATCTGTTCAAACCAAAAGGCCTTTTCGCGCGCCACATCATTCCATCAGCAGCGCAAGCCTGATTGGCGGAGGGAAAATCCCCAAACCTGGAGAAGTCAGCCTTGCCCATCTTGGTGTTCTGTTTCTTGATGAGTTGCCCGAGTTCAACAAAAATGCGCTGGAGGTAATGCGCCAACCGCTGGAAGACGGTTTCGTGCTGATTTCAAGGGTGAATGCATCGATTACATATCCTTGCCGCACAACCCTGATCGCTGCGGCAAACCCCTGCAAGTGCGGTTTTTATCTGGACGATACGCGGGAATGCACCTGTTCCTACCAGGAGGTCAAAACTTATCTTGGCAGGCTTTCGGGGCCGCTGCTGGACAGGATTGATATTCAGGTAGAGGTGCCAACCCTGAAATATCAGGAACTGAATGAAGAACAGGAAAAGGCTGAACCCTCCCGTGAAATTCGGGGCCGTGTGAACAAGGCCAGAGAACGTCAACAAAAGCGTTTTACCGGAAAGGGAATTTACTGTAACGCACAAATGTCCCATACGATGATAAACCAGTATTGTCGGTTGGGAAAGGAAGAGTCAGCCCTAATGTATGAGGCGTATTTGAAGCTGAACCTGACAGCCAGGGCTCACAACCGCATTCTGAAGGTCGCACGGACCATTGCTGATCTGGAAGGGGCGGATAGCATCAACTCCGTTCATATTGCTGAAGCAATACAATACAGGGCGTTGGACAGAAACCTGTTCAGATAAATCAAAGGTGAGGTATGAACTATGAAGCCTGAATTGAAAGAGTGGATATGGCTGGCCAATCTGCAGGGGCTCATTACCCGGAAAAAAGTTGAGCTGCTCCGGATCTTTGACTCGCCTGTGCAGTTATACAATGCCGACGCTTTTGCCCTGGCTCAGACCGGTATTTTAAGCCGTGAAAACATCAACGCCATTCTATCTCCGGCTGCCAGGGTTGAAACAGACAGAACCATGGAAATTCTAGGGCAGCAGCACATTGATGTGATAACACTGAATGATGAAAGCTATCCACACCTTTTAAAAAGTATATGTGATCCTCCGGTTTGTTTGTATGTCAGGGGCAAGATTTTCAATGAAGAGCCTTGCGTTGGCGTGGTCGGTTCCCGGAAAGCCTCCGGTTACGGGCTATCCGCAGCGAAGAGAATTTCCTGCGAGCTTTCCCAGTTCCATATCTGCGTGGTTAGCGGCATGGCCAGGGGAATCGACACAGCTGCCCATCTGGGGGCATTGCAGGCAGGCGGGCGAACCATCGCAGTTTTTGGATGCGGTCTGGATATCGTATATCCGCCGGAAAATAAAAAGCTGATGGAACGCATTGCTGAAAAAGGAGCCCTTGTTTCTGAATACCCCCCGGGTGTTCTGCCCGCACCTCACCATTTTCCCATCCGCAACAGGATTGTCAGCGGTTTGTCGGTGGGAATTCTCGTGGTTGAGGCAGGCGAGAAAAGCGGCTCGCTGATTACCGCTCAGCTGGCATTGGAACAGGGCAGGGATGTTTATGCACTGCCGGGCAATGTCATCAGCCTCAACAGCAAGGGAACCAACAAACTGATTCAGGATGGGGCAAAGCTGGTTACCTCTGTTCAGGATATCCTGGAAGAGGTCGTTTGGTTTAAAAGCCTGGAAGAGAAGCCAGTGCTTGATCTGGATAACTACCGAAATAGAAAGGCTCTTCAGGACACATTAGATACCGACGAACAGAATGTAATGGAGATGCTCTCCATTGAAGCACTCCAAATTGACGAAATACAAAGCAAGCTCGCTTGTGAGCTGCCACTGGTGCATCGTGTTCTGTTAAGCCTGGAAATGAAGGGTTTGATCAAAAGGGAGGCAGGGGGCAAATACAGCATGGAGGTCTGATTTTATCAAGTTGATGCTTGGCTCTTCACATCTGAAGCAGGTTGCGCCCACTGGCCAAAAAGCGGAAGTTTACAACTGCAAATATCAAATTTTTGTTTCATAAATAAGGTATTATGGAATGATTATACATCTCATTATCCATAATTATTTGTTTACTTTGAAACTTTTCAATGTCATTTACGTCTAAAGTATCCGTGGTGTGATATAATGATTTCACTGCAGAAACCCATTCCAAACAGTAAATGTACATGATATTACTAAAAATCACGTATTTCATGTATAAAATACCGAATTGGAGGTTTTATGCATGATATAGGGTAATTTTCGGGTAAATGCAGTGAAATCCAACGATATGGTATTGTAAGGTAAAACCTGCCATCCATCATAAATAAATTCAATATGCATAAAAGAGGTGTATATTTTGCCAAAGAGAAAAATCATTTTATCCGCCCTGCTCGTCTTATTGCTATTCATTGCCACCTTTTTAAATGGTTCTCTTAAGGTATTGGCATCCCCAGCCGGGGAAGAGGTCACCCTTGAAGTCAGCAGCGGGTTCGGCGGCATTGCCAAGCTTGGTGCATGGTCTCCCATCCAGGTAAAAATCAATGCGCCGGGCAGAAGCATTTCTGGCGAGCTTCAGGTGGAAGCCAGTCTGGATCAGGCCAGAAAAATTATCATCGCCAGGCCCATCGAGCTAAAAACCGGAGCGGAAGAAAGCTTCTCTTTTGAGATCCCCGTCGTATCGGCAAAGAGGTCTGTCAGCATTCGCCTGGTTGAGGGGAAGAAAACCCTGGCAGAAGAAGATTATTCGTTTACACGTCTGCTGCCGCCTGAAGTGATGCTGATTGGCGTCTTGTCGGACGATCCGGAAGCTTTCGGATATTTAAACGGGAATACGATCCCGGTGGCATCTGATATGTACTACGATGAAAAGATGAAGGTGATGATGGCATCCGGGCAGGTTCCAATCGGACCAAGGCCGGTACCAATGCCCGACTCTTCCAGCTATCAAAAACGACAGGCTGTTGTGGTCAGCCTGAACAGGGATTCCTTCCCGGAAAAAGCTGAAGTGATAGACGGCTTTGACTTTATCATGATCAACCAGTTCGATACATCGCTGCTAAGCGAGCTTCAAATGGAGACACTGGAAACCTGGGTGGATTCGGGTGGCGTTTTAATGCTCGGCACAGGGATGAACTGGCAAAAGGTTTATCATGGCCTTCCCGACAGCCTGAAGCTATTTGATATCGATGAAACCACAGATTATGAAAGTTCAACCATGCTCCAGGGATTTTCCGGGAAAAATGCTTCCAGCATGACATTGCGGCTTGCAAAGGGAACCCTGGGCTTCGAGTATTTATCTCCCCCGCAGGGCTCCAGTATGAGTGAGCCCACACGCTGGCTGGATAATGATATTTTTGCAGGGAATGCGCAAAATCCGCTGGTCATCAAATACAGAAAAGAAATGGGTTCGGTTCTGGTTTATACCTTTGATCCGGCTGCCGAGCCTTTCGTGTCCTGGGCGGGACGAACTGCCTTCTTTGAAAACACATTCAAGTTCATTGGTACCAATTTTCAAAAATATTATGAAATGGGAAACGGTTATTATCAGAGGCAGGTTTACAACAGCAATAATCTGCAACATCTGGTCACCGAAGTCCCCAGCGATAAAAAACTTCCCTTTGTCGGTATTTTTGCCACCCTCGGCATTTATATTCTGATTGCGGGGCCGGTATTGTATATCATCCTGAAAAAGATGGACAAAAGGGATTGGGCATGGGTCTTAATTCCTGCTCTGTCAATTCTGTTTCTGGGCGGGATGTATGTTTTGGGGTTCAAAACCCGTTATCATTCTGCGGTGCTGAATACAGTATCGGTTGTTCAGGTGTCTGCCGGTGGGAATGAAGCGGTTGTATCCTCCGCTATTGGTGTGTTCAATGACAGAAGGGGCACGCTGAAGCTTGAATACAACACAAGCAGCGGCTTGAACACTCCCTTCATCCAAAACAACGATTATTATGGCTACCGTAATTATGGTGATAATATAGAAGGGCAGGTTGTTGGAAAATATACCATGGGCCAGCCGGCTATCTTCGAGCAATACGACGTCATGCTGTGGACCCCTATGGTGCTCAATGCAGAAAAAACAATACCGTTCGGAGGAGATGTCCTGAAAGACCTCTACCTGAAGGGTGGCAAGCTGATGGGCAGCATCACCAACACAACGCCCTATGACCTTTTGGATACGGTTGTTATTGTGGGCAATCATATCATCCCCGTGGGGGATATTCTTGCAGGAGAGCCTAAACAGGTGGACATCGCCCTGGACAGTAAACAGGTTTACAAGCGTCCGGATGAATATCTGGATGGTTATTTTGGCCGCAATTATTACAATAATCCCAAGGATATTCCGTCAAACTTCCAGGAAATGATGCGAAGGCGAAATTTGTTTGAAAGCTATATCAATCAAGGCTACGGTATGCAAACAGGAGAAACGAAATTTTCCCTTTTGGCAAGGAACAGCCAGGAGATCGATTACGGCCTTACCGTGAATGACAAGCAGCCTCAGCAATATAATCAGAATCTGATTCGTGCGGAATCCCCCTTTTCCTTTAAACCAGGCTGGGAGGTTGAAATTCCTGCAGGAATTATTATGGCGAACATGTATCAAACAAAGGAGGTTGGTTGGCAGGATGGTAATTATGGCATCCGGGTGAACAATACGGGGGAAATGGAATTCCAGTTCAACCTGCCTGGGAAGCTTTCGGTGACAGGGTTTACCCTTTCGGTTGAAAACTATATCCCACTGTATGTGAAATATAACATGGAAGACAACTCGAACAATGGAGGCGTGCAGACCGAGGTTTTGTCAAACAAATATGAATATGCTCTGTACAATGTTAAAACCGGAAGATGGGATTCCATCGAAGCGAAAATAGACATTGACCAGGACGCTTACAGGTATATCGGATCCGGCAATGAAGTTCGCATGAAAGTTACAGTTGTAGAATTAGGGATGGCTTTATCTGAAGAGGATTACGCCGCCGGGATATACAAGCAATACGAGCAGGAGCTTCTGGGCATGCCGGAAATTTCTGTCCGGGGGGTGGCAAAATGATGGTACATGTGGATAACCTGACAAAACGTTACAAGGGAACCCTGGCGGTGGATCGGCTGACGATGGAAATCCCGGCAGGGGAGATATACGGTTTTGTCGGTGCAAACGGCGCCGGTAAAACCACCACCATGCGTATTATTGCAGGGCTGCTGGCCCCAACCTCGGGTAAGGTTTATATCGATGGGATAGATGTATCAAGAGAACCTTTACAGGTGAAAAAGCACATCGGATACATGCCGGACTTTTTTGGCGTGTATGATGACCTGAAGGTTACTGAATATATGAGCTTTTACGCAGGTCTTCAGGGCATACCTAAAAATAAAGCTGCAGGTTTGATTGATTCGCTTCTGGAGTTGGTACGGCTGTCACAAAAGAAGGACGCTTATGTGGATACTTTGTCCAGGGGCATGAAGCAAAGGCTTTGCCTGGCGCGCAGCCTGATTCATGATCCGAAGTTTCTGATTCTGGATGAGCCTGCTTCAGGCCTTGATCCAAGGGCCAGGGTGGAAATGAAGGAAATCCTGAAGGAGCTTAGGAACTTGGGGAAAACCGTATTGATCAGCTCTCATATCCTGCCTGAATTGTCCGAACTGTGCACCTCCATTGGCATTATAGATTCCGGAAAGCTCATCGCCAGCGGTTCGGTTTCAGAGATCGTTGAGAAATTGTCCAGCTCGGGTAAAGTGAAAATCAAGGTTACCGGGCAAGAGGAGGAAGCAGTAAAGGTGCTGATGGAAATTCCGGGTATCGGCTCCATCAGCTCGGTATCAGATTTGATTGAAGTGGACATAACGGGCGGAAACGAGGCCTGTGTACAGATATTAAGAACCCTTGTGGAAAAGGGGATTCCGGTAATATCCTTCCAGCCGGTGGAGGGTTCTTTGGAATCCGTGTTCATGCATTTAACCGAAAGGGGGAATGGGGATGAAAACTAAAGCAGAAAACAGCACGAAAGAAAGCACCCCTTTTGTTCTGAAACTGAATCCGATCCTGGAAAAGGATATGAAAACAAAACTGCGGGGCTGGCGTTCCACCATTTTGATCAGCTGCTATGTGATCCTTTTAATCTGTATTTTATTTGTCTATTTCGCAGGGAATAATGTTTTCAGCCCCTACAGTAACGGTGGCTTTGATCCAAGAATGGCCATCGATGCTTATAATCTGATCATCACGTTTCAGTTTGCGCTGCTGTTTCTGGCTGTTCCTGCGATTACTGCAACCTCGGTCAGCAGCGAGCGCGAGCGTCAAACGCTGGATTTAATGCTGGTAACAAACACCCCCGCGCGCAAAATCATTATGGGCAAAATCATGGTTTCTCTGGCACACACAATGCTGCTGCTGATTGCGTCCATGCCGGTCATTGGTGTTGTATTCTTTTTTGGTGGCATCGGTTTTCTGGATATCTTCAAGCTGTTGCTGTTCTATGTGCTGACCTCATTTTTTGTGGCCAGCTGTGGTGTTTTTTTTTCCACTGTGTTTAAAAGAAATATTGTTGCCATCATCACAACCTATATTTCACTGGGGCTGATCACCTTCGGCCCGTTCATCGCGTTTGCAATTTCCGTCACCCTCAGGCAGCGGTTTTCCATGTCAGGCTTCAATCTCATATATCAGGATTATGTAGCCGCGCTGTTCTCATCGTCGGTTTTCGGGTTTACAAGTTTTTATATTGGCGATTCGGGCATGAGCATGTATTATGGCTACTCCGGTGGGATGGGAATACTTTCCAGCGTTGCCCAGGAAATTGAAAGCCTGATTGCGGTTGCGCCAGGGTTCTGGAAATGGATGCGTCCATGGCTGGTGAATGGTTTGTTTAACATATTGGCATCAGTGGGGCTGCTCTTCCTAAGTGCAAGCATTTTAAACCCGATACACAGGAAAAAATAAATGCTGAAAGAAAATGAGGAAAGCATGGAACAAGGGTTTATTGAACAGGCTTTAAGGCCGCTGAAACGAAAAATACATTTACAGGCCGGGCTGAAATTACTTCAAATCATATTGGTTGCAGCTGGAGCAGTTTCATTGGTGCTGGTCTTTATATCGCTATTTGTTGTAATCCCCTTCGTGCGCCTTAAGCTGCTGTATATTTTGGCAGCCTGTCTGCCAGCTGCGCTGATCGCTGCCATGTTTACGGTACCAACGCGAAAAAAGGTCATGGTTCAGGCCGACAGCCTGGGTTTGAAAGAGCGCGTGATCACAGCCTGGTACCTGAAGGATGATCCTTCACCGGTGGCCCGCCTGCAAAGGGAAGACACCAAAGCGGCATTGGATGGAACCAACCTGGCTGCCGCTTATCGAATCACTCTGTCGAAGAAATTGCTGCTGGCAGCATCGGTGATGCTGGTGGCTGCGTTTATGCTCTCACTGGTTCCGGGCAGATTATCCCGACAGACACAGCTCCGGGAGGCACTGATTACCGAAATGAAGGAGCAGGAAAAGGAAATAGAGGAAAAGGTAAAGGAGCAGCTGGAGCAGCATCCCGAGATGACTCAGGAACAGCTGGAGCAGCTTCATGAGGCACTGGAAAAGCTGAAAGAAGCGCTCAAGCAGGCTAAAACTGAAGAGGATGCCCTGAAGGGGTTGGCCCAGATGGAGAACCTGATGGAAAAGCTTCAGGCCCAAAACCCCTTGCAGGATCTAAAGGAAATGGAAAATGCGCTTGCGGGCTCGTCTTTAACTGAAAAATTGGCTGAAGCCATGAAAAACCAGGATGACGAGGCACTAAAGGAAGCTCTCGAACAACTGAAAAAAGAGCTCGAAGATACACAAGCGCGGAATGAATTGGCCAAAATGCTTGAAAACGCTGCCTCTGAAATTGCAGATAACCCGATGCTGGCCGAAGCTTTAAAAAGCCTTGCAGCCTCAGCTGCATCAGGCTCTAAAAGCAGTAGTGAACTGGCACAAAGCTTATCCGAATTGCTGGAGCAAACTCAAGCAAATGCCGAGGGTCAGCAGGCCCTTACACAGGCAGCCGGTGAAATCGGCAAAGCTTCTTCCAATGCACGAATGGCAATAGCCCAGGTGGATCAAAGCATCAAAGACGGGAAGCAAGGCGGTAATGGCTCCAAGACTGCTCAGGGGGAAGGTAAACAGCCTGGAAATCAAGAACAGGGTCAGGGCCAAGGCCAAGGCGAAGGCCAGGGTCAAGGGCAGGGTCAAGGCCAAGGCCAGGGTCAAGGCCAAGGCGAAGGCCAGGGTCAAGGCCAAGGTCAGGGTCAGGGCGGTGGTTCAGGTGCAGGCGAGGGCTCTACCAGTGAGGATCAGGGTTATAATGAGGGAGATCAACCGGGTAGCGGAAGAGCACCGGGTTCCCGTAAAGAGAATGAATATCAACGCATATATGTCCCTGAACGGTTGGGTGGAGAAGGCAATGAGTCTTCTCTTTCCGGGCAAAAGCTGGAGTCGGGCAGCAGCATCTTCAACGAGGCTGATGGCGCACCAGTTCAAAAGGGAACCATGATGCCCTGGCAGGAGGTTTTAACCGAATACCGGGATGAGGCTGCACAGACCATGGACAGCCAGGATATTCCACCGGGCATGAAGGATTTGGTCCGGGACTATTTCAGTTCACTGCAGTAGACGGAATGCCATTACTCAGTATATACAAGATTTTTCAAAAAGAGGGTTAACGCAATACCCGTTTCTTCTTTGTAATAACTGGTAACCACGAACCAAACAAAAAGATAGATAACACACCTGTGAACAAAGGTGTACTGGAACCCGGGCATCGGCGCAGTCCCAAAGGCGTCCACCGGGAATATTGGAGGAACATTATCATGCAGACACAACAGGAAGATTTCAAAAAAGTATTGGAAACCGTGAGCAGGGTAGAGCAGGAAGTTTCCCGCCATATGATAGGACAGAAGGAAGTGATCCGCCAAGTGATCCTTTGCATGCTTGCTGGTGGAAACATCCTTCTTGAAGGCATGCCAGGGCTGGGGAAAACCAGGCTGGTCAATACGCTGGGAAAGGTTATGGGCTTGGAATTTTCACGCATACAGTTCACCCCCGATCTGATGCCGGCCGATGTGACCGGTACGAACCTTGTCAGCCGCAAGGAAGGCGGGGAAGGTATGTTTCAATTTCAACGCGGCCCGGTGTTCAGCAACATTGTGCTGGCCGATGAAATTAACCGCGCCACGCCGAAAACCCAAAGCGCCATGCTCCAGGCCATGCAGGAGGGTACCGTTACGGTGGCAAACACAACCCACCGGCTGCCACAGCCGTTTTTTGTACTGGCCACCCAGAACCCCATTGAAATGGAAGGTACCTACCCGCTGCCAGAAGCGCAGATGGACAGGTTTCTATTCAAGCTGGATGTTCCGTTCCCGGATTTTAATGAGTTGAAGGGCATTATTCAATTGACCACGACAAACAAGGCCGAAGAATATGAAACCGTCACGGATGCAGAAGAAATCCTTCATATCCAAAGCGTTTCCAGAGAGCTTCCTATTGCCGAGCCGGTGATGGACTACGCAATCAGGCTTGTCATGGCAACCCATCCGGATGAGGCAAACAGCCCGGAGGTTACAAAAAAATATGTTCGTTATGGTGCAAGCCCCCGTGCAGCGCAGGCTATCATCGGCACCTCCAGAATCCGCGCGCTGTTAAGCGGCAGGTTCAATGTTTCTTTTGAAGATATTCAAAAGGTTGCTTACCCCGCTTTACGGCATAGAATATTCCTGAATTTTGATGCGGTTTCCGATGAAATGACGCCGGATAAGCTGATTGATGCACTGTTGAAGGATGTGAAAACCTACTCATGAAAATTCTCGACAACGAGATGCTGAAAAAAATTCAAACGCTGTCCCTTCAGGTGGGCATTCCTTTGTCCGGGCAGGCTTCGGGCAACAGAAAGTCCAGAAGCAAGGGAAGCTCGGTAGAGTTTTCAGATTTCAGGGAATATGTACCTGGCGACGATTTCCGGCGAATAGACTGGAACGCATACGGGCGGTTTAACAAGTTGTTTATCAAGCTTTTCATGGAGGAACGGGAAGCACCCATTCTCATATTTTTAGACAGCAGCCTTTCGATGAATTATGGTGATCCTGATAAGAATCTGGCAGCAAGACGGCTTGCGGCAGCACTTTCATATATCAGCCTGGCGGCCTATGACAGGGTGCATATTCTGCCCTGGAATGACAGTGTACAGGGGCCTTTCGGGCCGTTCCGAACCCAGGCCGCCTTTATGGAAGTGGTTAATTTGTTGGAAGGGCTTGAAAATAAAGGGAGAAGCAGTTTTGCGCAAGCGCTTCGTAAAATGGAGTGGAAAGCCGGGCGGGGGATCAGTATTGTCATTACGGATGGGCTGATGGACGAAGGCATGGATGAAGCTTTAAAGTATTTGAAATACCGCCGTCAGGAGGTTTTTCTCTGCCATATCCTTTCCAGGCAGGAGCTTTCTCCCGAGCTGTCTGGCGCTCTGGAGCTGATTGACAGCGAAACCGGCCATAAAATGGAAGTAACAGTTTCAGGTTCGTTAATGAATGCTTATGAGAAAAACCTGAAGCATTTTTTATCAGGAATCAAGGAGCAATGCAAAAAGTGGGGCGTCCACTACTCATTACTCCCCTCCGACATGCCCATAGACCACATGGTTAAAACCGCAATCCTCTAAACCATTTACAGCGGAGACATATCCCTGTGTAAAAAATGAACCAGGAACCTGGGCCTCAGTGTGAATGGATTTACCAGGGAACTTGGTTCCCGCCTAGCGTTAAAATGATATTAGGATGTGACTGTGTTTGGCTTTTTTGTTGCCCTGGGGACTGCTTGGTCTGATGGCCATTCCCCTGATTCTTTTACTATATATTCTGAAACAGAAGCGGGAAAAGCTGACCATATCCAGCCTTGTGCTGTGGCAGCAGGTGCTGCGGGACATGCAAGCCCGTACCCCCTGGCAGAAGCTGCGTAATAACCTGCTGATGTTTTTACAGATTCTGGCTGCGTTGTTGATCGCATTGGCATTAGCCGGTCTTGCGCTGCAGCTTTTTAAGGGCGAAAAAGAATCGGTCATCGTTGTTATTGATACCTCGCTAAGCATGTCAGCCACCGATACTCAGCCTACAAGGCTTGAGGCCGCCAAAAAGGAAGCGCTGCAGTATGTAAAAGACCTCCCAAATGAAAGCAGGATCACCGTTGTGACCATAAGCCGGGAAGCCAATGTATTGCTATATGCATCCACCTCTGCGGATGAAGCAGCCAGGAGCATTCAAGCCATTGAACCGACGAACAGTTATATGGATCCGGCTAAAGCAGAAGAATTGCTGTTGTCTCTGAAGAAACAGGATCAACAGGCGTCAATAGTAGTTTTCGGGGATCAGCCCATCACCGTGGGCAACGAAACGATTCAGTTTTCAAATTATGAAAGAGAAAAAAACAACCTGGCACTGATCCGCTTCAACCATACCCGTTCAAAGGATTTGATATCGGCTATGAGCATTCTGCGCAACCAAGGCGATACCGACACCGAGGCTTCAGTAAGCCTGTATGCAGATGGTGAGTTACTGGATTCCCAGAGGGTAACAGTTAAGGCTATGCAAACGCAAACCGTGTGGTGGCAGGGAATTCCTCCAACCATCACAGAGCTTCATTGTGTGATCGATACCAAAGACATTCTGGAAGCGGATAATCATGCCTACGACACCATCCTTTCAGATGACCCGGTAAAGGTTTTACTGGTGACCAGGGGTAATTTTTTCCTGGAGAAAATTTTCTCTCTGATTCAGGGTGTTGAGCTTGTGAGGACGTTACCGGAGGAAGTGACGGAATACAAGGGGTTTGACTTGTACGTTCTGGACGGAACCACTCCCGAAAAGCTTCCCTCCGACGGAAATATTGTACTGTTTGCCCCTGGACAAAACAATTTGTTCCCCGTTGGGGACTGGATGGATACACCGGCGGTGCAGCCCGTTGAGCATGCCATATTCAAGTACCTGGATAAACTCAGCTTTTCCATTGGCAGAACACGGATCATGGAAAAGCCCTCCTGGGCTGAAACCGTCATGGAAGCAAATGGAAACCCCATTATCCTGGATGGGCGGGTTCAGAACAACAGAATCCTGATCTTTGGGTTCAATCTTAATGAAACGGATTTACCGCTAAAGTCGGAATTTCCTGTATTAATTTCAAACATTCTTACGGAATACTCTCCGGGGAGCGGCAGTGCAATATCCGGGGTTTTATCCGGGGATGCCATACGATTTAGCTTACAGCCCGATACTCAAAGCGCAAAGGTGTTCCTTCCCGGTGGGGAGACTGTGTCCGTTGCCCCACCGATTCCACCTGAACCGTTTTTGCGTACTGATTCCCCAGGCTTATACCGATTGGAGCAGAAAAAGGCAGACGGAACCGTCAGCACTGCTTTCACGGTAAATCTGCCTGATGAATGGCAGATGGAGAGCGGCAGAGCCGGAGCTTCTGCACAAGAGGCGGAAGCAGGTGTCAGCATACCGGTTCAGAAGTCGGCTTTTCCACTTACATTGCCTCTTTTGGTTTTGGCAACCCTGATATTGTTACTGGAATGGTGGTTCTATGCAAATCGGAATTACGTTTGACAACCTTTGGGTGATGGTACTGTTTCCGGTGTTCTCCGCCTTCATTATCATCACCGCTAAAAAACTGCGGCTGGGCTCTGCTTTCAAAAAGCGGGCAATCCCGGCCCTTCGTGTGTTACTGATTTTTGTGCTTCTGCTTGCTGTGGCCGCACCTGAAATATCTTCCAAAGCGAAGAAAACCGCAACGATTTTCATTGCCGACCTGTCAGATAGTGTCCGTGGGAAAAAGAACGACATGGACGCGTTTATCTCTGAAGCGGTATCCCGCGCTGAAAGCCGTGATATCACAGGGTTAATTGCGTTTGCTGATGAATCCAGGGTGATTCGGATGCCACAGGATAAAGCCGGGTATGGCCCGCTTCCCGACAGAATGCAGTCTGATGGAACCGATATCGAAAAGGCTATGCTGCTCGCACGCTCGATTACCCCGGAGGATGCCGCAAAAAGGCTTGTTCTTTTATCTGACGGAAAGGAAACAAAAGGGGAAGCCCTGCAAGCCGCAAGGCTTTTAAAACGCCTTGGTTATACGCTGGATGTAGTTGCATATAACGACGACGATATCAAAGAGGTGCAGATTGAAGCGTTTTCAGCACCAAAGCAGGTGAACGCAAAAGAACGTTTTGATGTTTCGATGAAAATCATCAGTAATGTGCAAACAAAGGCAACAGTCCGGCTTTTTGGCAACAGAACGCTAACTGCCGAAAAAGAAGTGGATCTTTATCCTGGTGAGAACCTGTTTACCTTCTCCGACAAGGTGGATGAGGGGGGGATGGTGTCCTATACCGCCGAAGTGGTTGCAACGGACGATACGGTGCTGCAAAACAACGCACTATCGGCATTTACCGTTATTTCAGATCATCCGCGTATTTTACTGGTGGAAAGGGGGAACCGGGGAGAAAATCTGGTGAGGTATCTGGAACAATATGCTCAAATTACAAGGTCTCAGCCCGATGAAGTCCCAACCTCTTTATCAGGTCTTTTAGCCTATGACGCGTTCATTCTGGCCGATATTTCAGCTGAATGGCTGAACACAGACTTTATGAACCTGCTTGAGCAGGCTGTTCAGCACCAGGGAAAAGGCCTGTTAACCATCGGCGGGGAAAACAGTTATGCTCCGGGAGGGTACAATGATACCCCGCTGGAGACGATCCTTCCGGTTGAAATGGATATTCGTCCGAAAGAAGAAAACCCTGACCTGGGGCTGATCCTTGTCATCGACAAATCCGGCAGTATGACCGGAGGAAATTACGGTATCACAAAGCTTGAACTGGCAAAGGAAGCTGCCATACGGGCAGCGGAAGTGCTGGAGGAAAGAGATCAGCTGGGTGTGATCGCCTTTGATGACGCCATACAGTGGGTGATTCGAACAGAACCATTAACCAGCCTGAAGGAAGCGACCGATTTAATCGGTACCATCCGTCCCGGCGGCGGAACACAGATCCTTCATCCTTTGGAGGAAGCCTGGCAGAATTTAAGAACAAAGGATACGAAGCTGAAGCATATCATTCTGTTAACCGATGGCCAGGCCGAGCAATATGGCTATGAACGCATCATCGATGGGGTTCGTGAAGATGGAATCACCCTTTCAACGGTTGCTGTGGGTGAGGGTGCTGATACGCTACTGCTCAAAGCATTGGCCTACGGCGGGCAGGGAAGATATTACCAAACAGATGAATTTTCGGACATTCCAAGCATCTTTGCAAAGGAAGCCTTTCTGGCAGGGCAGAAGTATTTGCAAAACAGGCAGTTCTATCCCGAGCTGGTAACATCCATGGGGCTACTGAAAGGAATAGAAGCGGTGCCTCCCTTGGATGGGTATGTCGCAACCCGGGTGAAACCTGCTGCGCACACCATTTTCAGAAGTGACATTCAGGATCCTGTTCTGGCGACATGGCAATACGGACTTGGCAGAACCGCAGCCTGGACATCCGACATCCAGGGAATATGGACCTCGCAGTGGGCTATGTGGCAGGATGCGCCCGTCTTTTGGGGAAACCTTGCCGGCTGGCTGGTTCAGAAAAATCTGAATACCGATTATACGGTTGAAACCAGGGTGGCAGATGGAAAAGGTGTGGTTACGGTGCAGGCCGAAACCGACAGCATCCTGTATGAGGCCTCGATCACAGGAACCGTTGTGTCGCCGGATGGAACTAAAGAAACCATCGAACTGAACGCTGTCCGGCCCGGGACATTTGAAGGAACGATCAACCAATCCAATCCCGGGGCTTATGTGGTTCATCTGGAAGTGCCCGGTGAAAACGGAGTGGAGAGTGTCAGCGCGGGAGTGGTCATGCCCTATTCCGACGAATACAGGCTGCTGGATGCAAATGCAGCGGGCTTTCTGGAGAAGCTTGCTCAAACAGGCGGAGGCAGAATGATAACCGACCCGTCTGAGGTATTCAAAGGCGAGATACAAAACACCGGGGCCAGAAGGGATCTGACCTATGCGTTGATTTTGGCCGCACTGATTTTGCTGCTTTTGGATATCGCACTGCGCAAGCTGCAGATACCATTGGAGCCCATCATTTTATTTGTGAAGGAAAAAATAGTTGCTCCCACCGCCAATATTGTGAAAGAGCTGAAAAAGCCAAAGAAAACTGCTGTCATAGCACCGACCGGATCCCGTGCTCAAGATATGCCTGAAGAACCCCCTGCAGCGGAAAAACCAGCGGAGTCTGAACCCAAAGGCCCGTCGGCAGCCCAAAAAAGCAATCAGATAAAGCCATCAAGCCCAAAGGAAGAACCTGTAAACGACAGCAAGGATCATATCAATGCTCTGCTGAATAGAAGGAAACAGTGGAAATAACAGCAAAAAGGGTAATTCTCCAAAGAGAATTACCCATGGAACCATGAACGCGGATTAACGAGGAACTGCGCGAGTGACACGCAGGCCTTGCATTGCGTCAACTTCCTTGTTGATGGTTTCGACTACTGTATACATGTAAGCACCATTCACTTTGGACAGACCAAACAATCTGTCATCACTCGTTATTTTATTCTCAATATCGTAAAGATCAATATCGACGGATCCATTCCCAAGATCGACACTCTCACCGGTACTTCTTTTACCCTTCATTGTAAACATGGAATCGTCAACGATTCCATCGTCTTCAAATACCGTTTGCCCAATTTTTACCGTATTACAGTAAAGCTGAACCATCATACCAACACCGGCACCCGCAAATGATCCTTCCATACCGGTTTTTTCACCTTCGCCGTCCTTGTATTTCACGGACTCCCATTTGTCATTAAACCATACTTCATATTCCTTTGTTTCACCTTGCTGTACCTCAGTAACCTTGATATGCTCAGTATCCACGCCATCGATTTTTTCCGTGCCAAGGCTGACATACTGGAAGCTCCATGAAGTTGCCTCCTTGCCTTCCTCTTTTGTGTTATAAACAAACCCAAAATCTTTTAATGCAGCCATAACCTCTTTGCTGGATCCCAACGGCAAAAATTCCTGCTGGAACGGATTGTTCTTGTCAACTTTTCCTTCTTCTTCCTCAGACGCTTCCGGTTCATCTTCCGGCTCGTTTGTATTGATATCTTCGGGTTTATCGCTGGAATTATTTTGTTGGGTGCTGACAGGATCCTTCTTTGAGGCTGCGCCGGCATCCTTTTTAGCTTTACCGCATCCGGCGAAAAGAGCAAGCAGCAGTGTGAGCATTAAAACAACAGACAATACTTTTTTCATTTTATACCCTCTTTCTCATATAAACATATGATTGGCAACGATATTTTGCCACGGATATTGTATCATATGGAAATTTTTACATCAATCATATTTTGTGTAGAAACAGCATTGTCCCCGTGAAAACCGCTAAAGGATAGCCTCGAGCTCGTCGAGGGTTTTTCCAAAGACATCGAGGGCATTTTGTATGGGCTGAGGCGTGGTTAAATCGACACCGGCCTTTTTCAATAATTCCAGCGGATAATCCGAACAACCGCTTTTCAGGAAGTTCAGATACCTTTCCACGGCGGGTTCACCGTCACGCAATATCTGCGATGAAAGAGAAGCCGCAGAAGAAAACCCGGTGGCATATTTGTAGACATAAAAACTGGTATAAAAATGAGGAATTCTTGCCCATTCCATAGCGATGAGATCATCCACCGCCACCTCTTCGCCAAAGAACTTGTCATTCAGCCCCTTATAAATAGAACATAGTTCACTGGTCGTGATCGACTCACCCTTTTCAGCTTTGTCGTGAACGATTTTCTCAAATTCCGCAAACATGACCTGCCTGAAAACGGTACCCCTGAATTCTTCGAGGTAATGATTCAAAAGATAGGCGCGCTCTTCCTTTTTTTGCGTGGTCTCAAGCAGATGGTGCATCAGCAGGGATTCATTCACTGTTGAGGCTACCTCTGCGACAAAAATTTTATAACCCGAATAAACATAAGGCTGCGTCTGATTTGTGTAGAAGGTATGCATCGCATGTCCCATCTCATGAGCCAGGGTGAAAACATCGTTGATTGTGCCCTGATAGTTCAGCAGCACATAGGGGTGTGTTGTGTAAGCACCCCAGGAATATGCGCCGCTGGTCTTTCCTTCATTTTCGTAAACGTCAACCCAGGCTGAGTCAAGCCCTGCGGACAAATCCTCAATGTACCGCTTTCCAAGTGGCTTTAAGCCTTCCTTTACCATACCGATGGCCTGGTGGTATGGAATGAGTCTGTCGATATCACTGACCATGGGGCAATACAGGTCATACATTCGTAAATCATCCAGCTTCAAAGCCTTTTTACGTAGCTTTAGATACCGATGCAGCAGGGGAAGGTTTTTGTGAATGGTATCGATGAGGTTGTCATAAACCTGAGTAGGAACATTGTCCTGATCCAAAGACAGCTCCAGACTGGACGTATAATTCCTGACAGTGGAGAAAAAGCGGTTCTTTTTGATGTTCCCCGAAAGGGTTGCACCTAAAGTGTTTTTCATCTTTCCATAGGTGGTGTACATGGCCTCGTAAGCCTGTTTACGTACTTCGCGGTTGTCGCTTTCAAGAAAACGGATATATCTGCCCTTGGTGAGTTCCACCTCCTGCCCCTGCTCATCTTTGATAAAGGGAAATTTCATGTCGGCGTTATTGAACATGGTAAATGTATCTCTTGGATTGCGGGCCATTTCTGCGGTCAAGGCCATGATTTCCTCTTCGCGGGCTGAAAGGATGTGCTTTTTCTGCCGAAGCAGCTCTTCCAGGGAAAACCTGTATACTGCCAAGTCTTCATTTTCATTCAGAAAGTTGATCAGCTTTCCATCGGGTAAACCAATGATTTCAGGGGTGATAAAGGATAACCTGGCCCCGATCTCTGTGCTCAGGGAAAAAGCCGTTTCCGTGAGATCCTGATAAAGCGGGTCGCTGTTGTCCTCATCTCTGCGCATGCGTGCATAAACTAGGACCTTGTCATGGATGGACATTAATTCATCCTGAAGCTTCAGGCACTGAAAAAGCTTTTCAGCAGTTTCACCCAGAGTGCCCCTCATCGGCAGCAGCTGTGAAAGCAGCTCTCTGGCTTTTTCTACATCCTTCTTCCAGGCTTCATTGGATTCATAGATATCTTCCAGGCGCCATTTGTAGTCCGGATCCAGTTCGTTTCTTTTTGGGAGTGTCTGTTGATTTGCCATATAATAATCCTCCTCTAAGTTTAAATCTCGCGGAACCTGATTAGCTTTTTCCGCATCCATCCGATACTCCTGTAACCATATTGAATGAATAATTTTATAAAAAAGAGTCTTTTGATTTTAGTATACCTGAATAATCAAAAATCTACCACCAGGTCCACATAACTGTGAAAAAAACTCATCAGCTTCAAGTTTAGATGCTCTGGCTGTTGGGAAGATATCTATAGTGATGATAGTCTGTTTTTTATGGATGTGCTCACAATTGAATGAGTGAAATTAATCATGACATACTCTTGTCATGTTATTGATGCTATCATGAATATATACCTTTAGATCAAGTGAACGTTCATAACAAGCATTCAAAAATAGGAGGGAACTGAAATGCATGAAGAAATCATTGCAAGGGCAGGGGAGATTGTTGCGAGAAACACCGGGGAGTTTTCATATTGTGTTTTAGCATTGATCGATTTAGATGGTTATCCGACAGCTTCAACAATATCTGCATCGAAGACGGATGGAATTCGCTGGGTTACTTTCTGCACCGGTTTGGGCAGCACAAGAACAAAACGCATCGATAAGTGCAATCATGCCAGTGTTTGCTTTAATGGCCCGGATTACAATATTACTTTGGTCGGCACGATGGAAGTGATCACAGACCCGAATGTTAAAAAAGAAATGTGGTACGCAGGCTTAAAGAGCCACTTCAGTGGCCCGGAAGACCCGAATTACTGTGTTCTGCGTTTCAACACGCAGCGCTACAACCTTCTGGTAGACTGGAAAGAAGCCAGGGGGATGTTATAGACGAGAACTACTGGCAAAGGTCAATCAAAATGAGAGGTGATATACGATGATAGATACTAGTTGCGGGCTTTGCTGTGCAACCTGCTCATTCAGGGAACCCTTCAGCTGCGGTGGGTGCGCTGCAACAAAAGGTCACCCTTTTCACGGTGAGTGCTCGATAGCCATATGCTGTTTAAGCAAAGGTTACACCCACTGTGGTGAATGTAAAGCCATTCCCTGTGAAAAGCTGTTTACCTATTCCTTTCTGGATCCTGTTCATGGGGACAAGCCCCAGGGTGCAAGGGTGAAGGTGTGCAGAAAATGGGCTGCAGAAAGCGGAAAACAGGCATGGGATAAGGTGTTGTTAACCTCAGCGGGCTGGCTCAACATGGCCGGTGAGGTGAAGGTGAACATTCAACAAAGGTTCCTGGACATGCTGGATAAGCCTGCCGGTGAAGCAAAGGTTTTATTCATCCCCACGGCTGCAATTTTCGATGAAGCAATTAAAATGGTGGGTAAATGCAGGGAAGAGCTTCTATACTCGGGTATCCTGCCTGAAAACATTACGGTTTACAATATTGGTGACCCGATGACGCTTGAGCAGGCTATGGAATACGATTGCATATATTTCACCGGCGGGAATAACGGACATCTGTTGCAGCGAATCAAAGAAACGGGTTTTATGCGCATTATCAAGTCGATGGTTTATGCGAACAAAGTCTATGTGGGTGTTAGCGCGGGAACCCTTATTGCAACCCCGAATATAGGTGAGCCATTCAATGAGGCCACATCAGGGCTGGCATTCATACACGCATACATATCGGTTCATAGCCACGAAGGTACTGCTGCCAGAACCGATTTGCCGCTGCCTCATATCCCATTAACCGATGACCAGGCGCTAGTGGTAAAATGGGATGGTTATGAAATTATAGAGTAGATAAAAATGAAACGAGAGCGGTTCTTTTAAAAGCAAAGGAACCGTTTCTTTTTGTGCGGGGCGTTTATGTGTGTATGTTCCAATGAGAGACATTATGCTCAGACATATTATTCATTCATCAGCATATAATAGAAGGATGGAGAAAAACAATGATATCCATGAAACAATCCAACACACTGAATGCAGGTTTGGAGGAATCGGTATGCCGAATGGAAAAGCAAGACATATGTTTCCGGGGGGAAATACATCCAAAGGTTTTTATAGTTATTATGATAACGTCCTTCCACAGGAAAATGCAAAAAGAATCTTCATCCTGAAGGGGGGGCCTGGTGTAGGGAAATCAACATTCATGCGAAAAGTCGCGGAAGCTATGTGTGAAAAGGGCTTTAGCATTGAATACATGCATTGCTCCAGTGACCCGAACAGCTTGGATGGAGTAGTGTTCCCAGACATTCAGGTTGCTATGCTCGATGGAACCGCACCACATATGGTAGATCCCCAAAACCCCGGCGCGGTGGATGAAATCATCAATTTGGGGCAATTTTGGCGCGAGGAGGGTATTACCGAAAATAAAGACAAAATCCTCAGTATCAATCAGGAGATTGGAAGATATTTTGCTCGTGCTTACCGATATATCCAGGCGGCGTACAGTATTTACAGAGATAATGAAGTTATTTATGGGCTGGCCATGGACCATGGGAAAGCGAATATAATCATTGCCAATACGGTTGGTAAACTGTTCGAGGGCATTGATGTTTCTGAAATCATAGGGAAACAACGCCACCTTTTTGCGTCGGCCATTACACCGCAAGGACTTGTGAGTTTTCTGCCATCATTGCTGAATACTGAAGAGGTTATCGCTGTTGACGGGAACCCCGGTACAGGAACTGAGAGATTGCTTGAAAGGGTAAGAGCAGCTGCGATTGAAAGAGGGATATACACCGAGTCGTATTATTGTGCTTTAAACCCGCAAAAGCTGGAGCACCTGGTCATTCCGGAGCTGGATGTATCCATCACAACCAGAAACGCCAGCCACGAATGTGAACTAAAGCTCACCAGAGAAATGAACTTCAATAAGTTCCTTGATGATGCAGTGTTGGAGAAATACCATCAGGAAATCAGTTTTAATCAGGAGGAATACGACAAGCTTTTAAATAGAGCCATCAAAACGATCCAAAACGCCAAAAGGCTTCACGATGATCTGGAAAGCTATTACATACCCCATATGAATTTTAACGAAGTGCAAAAATGCCAGGAAACCATACTTGCAAAGCTTCTCCAATAGGATTTAAATCCAATGACAATTACTGTGCATTTCCCTAATTGATGAAATGAGCTGGAATAGCCTTATTGAAACGTACCTTGGAACAGACCTGGGGATTGAGATTTTTGCAGGCACCTTTTACCTTGATTTTTGGTTGGGTGGTGGTGAGAGCGGTAGCTGTACCAGTACTCTCATTGCATTAAATTTCAAGCTCAAAGTATGCAGCTTTACCGCGATATGATATAATATCGGCAGGAAATACAAAATATTGGAAGATTGGTGATTGAATTGACGAATTATGGATTTGTCCGCGTTGGCTCGGCTGTTCCTGAAATGAAGGTCGCCGATTGCAGCTTTAATTCTGAAAAAATTCTGGAGCTAATGGAGAAAGCGGTAGAGCAAAAGGCTTATATTACTGTTTTTCCCGAGCTTTGCATCACTGGCTACACCTGCGGTGACCTTTTTGGACAGCAAATGCTTTTATGTGCCGCTTTGGATGCTTTGGATATGCTGAGGAAAGCATCTTCGAAGTGGAATAATGTGTTTGTGGTTGGTCTGCCGCTAATAATAGATCAGCAGTTGTTCAACTGTGGTCTTGTACTGCAGCAGGGGCATATTCTGGGGGTTGTACCCAAACGATATATCCCGAACTATAACGAGTTTTACGAAAAAAGATGGTTCCGTGAGGGCAGAGACTTGAGTGTCGATTCGGTCAGGTTATTTGGCCAGGATATTCCCTGCGGTATTGATTTGATCTTTCAGGATAAGAACACACCCGAGGCAAGCTTTGCCATTGAATTGTGTGAAGATATGTGGATGGCTGTTCCGCCATCAAGCATTCACGCATTGAATGGCGCGGTGATTCTGTGTAATCTTTCCGCCAGCAATGAGATCGTTGGGAAACACGAGTATCGTGAAATACTTGTAAAAAGCCAGTCTGGAAGATGTATCGCAGCGTATGTCTATGCATCGGCGGGTGTTGGTGAATCAACAACAGACCTTGTATTCGGTGGTCACGGTATCATTGGTGAATATGGTTCAATTCTTGGTCAAACCCAGCGGTTCCGAAAGGATTCACAATTACTCACCGCAGATATTGACGTGTGCAAGCTTATTCGGGAAAGGGTAAACGCCACATCATTCACTCAAACAGATCTACCACGAAAAAGCAGGAAAATTCAGCTTTTGGAGGTTCCGCCTCAGCCAATTGAGCTGAACCGAAATGTTGACCCTCATCCATTTGTGCCCTCTGATCCGGTAACGAGGAATGAACGATGCCACGAAGTGTTCACCATACAGGCTTCGGGGCTTGAAAAAAGATTTGTTCATACGAAGCTTCAAAAAGCAGTACTGGGTATATCAGGGGGGCTTGACTCAACGCTCGCCCTGCTGGTTACAGTGAAAGCCTTTGACAACCTGGGCATTCCCAGAGAGAATATCATCGCCATCACAATGCCTGGTTTTGGAACGACAAATCAATCCTATCAGATTGCTATGGAGCTGATGCAGTCCATGGGTGTTGAAATCAGGGAAATCAACATTAAAGATGCCTGCCTTCAGCACTTTAAAGATATAGGGCATGATCCGTCCATTCATGATCTCACTTATGAAAATGTGCAGGCCAGGGAACGTACGCAGATTTTAATGGATATCGCAAACAAAGAGGGCGGGCTGGTCATCGGAACCGGTGATCTGTCCGAACTGGCATTGGGCTGGTGTACCTATAACGGCGATCATATGTCGATGTACTCCGTAAACTGCAACGTGCCGAAGACCCTTGTGAAATCCCTTGTGAAGTGGGCAGCAGAGCATATTCTGGACAAGGAAACAGCAGAATTGTTGTACCGTGTCGTTGAGATGCCTATTAGTCCTGAATTATTGCCTCCCAGCAGCACAGGCGAGATAGAACAGAAAACCGAAGATCTTGTCGGCCCTTATGAGCTTCATGACTTCTTCCTGTATCATATGATCCGGTATGGAGCAGAGCCGCAAAAAATCAAGTATCTGGCGCAGAAGGCCTTCAATGGGCAATACGATGAAGAAACGATCAAAAAATGGCTGAAGGTGTTTTACCGCCGGTTCTTCTCGCAGCAGTTCAAGCGCTCCTGCCTGCCCGATGGGCCGAAGGTGGGAACCATCAGCCTCTCACCGCGGGGGGACTGGCGCATGCCCAGCGATGCCAGTGCAAGGGTCTGGCTGGAGGAGCTGGAGTAAATCACAATTCTCGCATGTCAATAAAAAAGATTTCACTGTTGAAACTCATTCTTTTGAATAAAAATGCATCTTGCCAAAGGAAAATCATCGCATTTCATGAATAAAGCAATAATGTTTTTATTCATGAGATGCGATGATTCTTGAGTTAACGCGGAAAATTGTTTTTCGATTTTTTGTTCAAATGGTGTTGACATATAAAGTACTATATAGTACTATACCATATAGGGAGGTGAGATTTTGAATTTTGAAACGAATGGTGGCTTTTTAATCTCGCAGATCAAGCAGGTCAGCGGCAGGATATTTGAAAAGCTGCTTTCCAATGCCGGTGTAGATGCCTTTAACGGGGCGCAGGGACGAATACTCTATGTTTTATGGCAACAGGACAACATCCCGATTATTGAGCTTTCAAAGAAAACCGGGCTCGCGAAGACAACCTTAACAAGCATGCTTGACCGGATGGAAAGAGCCGGATTGGTTTCCCGGTTCTTTGACAAAACCGATCGCAGGCAGATTCGCATTATGCTTACCGAGCAGGCGCATACACTCAGCGACGAATATGACAGGGTATCTCAAGCCATGAACCAAATTTATTATAATGGTTTCTCTGAAGATGAGATCCTCGTCTTTGAGAACACGCTTCGGCGTATTTTAAAAAATTTAAATGAAAGTGAGAATCGAATATGACTGAGCAAATGAAACAGGAAATAACCGAACTGATCGACAAAGCAAAAGTTGTTTATGTATCTTCTATTGATAAAAACGGATATCCAAACACAGAAGCAGTGTTATCACTGCAGCACGATGGATTACGCATCCACTATATTTCAACCAACTTTTCCACAAGAAGAGTGTCACAGTTTAAAGCAAACCCAAAGGCTTGTATCTATTATTGCAACGAGCTTTCCTACCAAGGGTTCATGCTCACCGGTACCATGGAGATCTGTACCGATCCTTATCATAGGGAGCTTTTGTGGCGCGAAGGCTTTGAGGTGTATTACCCGAAGGGCGTTACCGATGATGATTATTGTGTTTTAAAGTTCACCGCTGATAAAGGCAGGTACTACCCGGGTTCATTGCAAACGTTTGATATCAGTGAATTAGATTGAAAAAAATGAAGCGTCTTTACTGACGCGGAAAGGATGATAACATGAAAAAATCCATGCCCATATCTAACGACTTTTGCCCCCAGACCTTGTTTATGTACGGTACTTATAAAGAAGACGGAACACCTAATTTTGGTCTGTTTTGCTGGTTCAGCTATTGCGCTGACGGAGGTTTGGGCGTGATGGCGTGTATTGGCGGCAATAAACTGACGAAAGATCGGATCCATGCAACGAAGGTTTTCTCTGCAAATCTTGTTACCGAAGCGATCCTTCCGCTTGCAGATTATTTCGGAAATATGGACGGATATAAAGCTGATAAAATGGACTTTCCGATTCAGACGATAAAGGGATCAGTTCTAAATGTTCCTATCCTTGAAAACAGTCCGCTGGCCTTTGAACTGGAGGTAACACAATCCGTCGTCCTTGACGGCAGCGAGGTGTTCCTGTGTAAAATACGGAATGTTCTGGCCGATGAACCTTTGGGCGATAAAAGCACCAGCATTGAGCAGCGCATTCAAGCCATCGCCCCGGTTCGTACAACCTGCCAAACCTACTTTTCATGGGATGGGAAGGTTCTTGGGAAGTGGGGAGAGCCAGGGAAGCTACTGAAAAAGTAACGCTGGTTCAAGCACAGCTAACAAACAGAGCAAAGAGCATCAGAAACAAATAATTAAGCCTGCAACCCTTACGGTTACAGGCTTTTTCTCTGGCAGGGGAGACAAGATTCGAACTCGCGACCCACGGTTTTGGAGACCGGTACTCTACCAGCTGAGCTACTCCCCTTTGACTGACGAATTCAAGTATACAATAAAAGCACTAAATGTGTCAATAAGGAACAGCAGTATTTTTTCAGCCCCAGCACCGTGCAAAAACCCTTGAAAACCCTTGCAAATTCGCTATGCAACCCGGCGATTCAATGCCTACAGGGTGTTTTTATAAGCGGTTAACCCATAAATAGGCATTCCCTGGCTGATAAACCTTTCTTCGTATTCCGTTGTTACATTCTCTTGTGACAACGTGCTGTGATGCAAATCATATGTAATGTCCTCCAGCAGGTACCCAGCCAGTTCAAACTGGCCAATGGAAAAATCAAACAGTTCATGATTGTCTGTTTTCAATGAGATGGTTCCATCACTTTTCAACAGTGTTTTGAATGTCTCCAGGAACCTTACATGGGTTAATCTGCGCTTTGCATGGCGTTTTCTCGGCCAGGGATCTGAAAAATTCAGGTAGATTTTATGAATTTCGCCAGGCTCAAAGAATTGTGTCAGCATTTCGGCGTCTGTATTTAGTATGGCGAGGTTCGGGCACCCATCTTCCGGTATCTTTTTAACAAGCTTTAATAAAACTGTTGCAAACTTTTCAATAGCGATAAAATTGATATCCTCTTTTTGCAGTGCAAGCGTAGTGACGAATTTACCTTTACCGGAACCGACCTCAATATGAATTGGATGTGAATTGTTAAAGTGTTCAGCCCATTTTCCTTTCAGGTTTTCTGGTTCTGGGATAAAACCAGGTGTACTTTGCAGTATTTCCCGCGCCCCCGGAACATTTCTGAGCCTCAAGACCAAATGCCTCCTTTGAAAACAGGTTCATCAACGAACCTTGAAAAAGCCGTAACCCATATCATAAAAATAGTGTATGTCTTCGCTGGTCGCTAGCTGGGTATACTCGATGAGTACATACCCGGAACGATGAATTTTGCTTGCAAAACCCATTAATTCATGCAATGCTCATCTTATTTAGCTATATTATAACGATTTCAGCCGATAAAGTAAATGAACTGGGAAAAAAATTTGAAAAGTCGATGAGGTGAAGCCGCTCATGAATTACAGATTATTGGCCGTTGATATTGATGGAACACTCTTAAACAATAAAAGGGAGATTACGCAGAGAACGAAAAAAGCTATTCACCAGACCATCGATAAAGGGGTTATTTTTACGATCTCCAGCGGT
>JAGOJH010000037.1 GCA_017995215.1 Thermoclostridium sp. | reverse complement strand
ATGGAGTGCAGCTGGCGGTTGAGGATGTAAACAAAGAATATGCATCCAAAGGGTTTCATGTTACCGTTCAGGTAGTGGATGACAGAGCGCTGTATGAAGAAGGGGTTGAAGCAGCTTCTGTAACGGCTGAAAACAATACAGTAACGGCAGTATTCAATCTTCAGAATTTTGATGTGTCGAAAACAACCGCCGGTATTCTGTCCGACAGCGGGAAGCCGACGATTTTTCCTTATGGAGCGTATGACAGCCTCTTCACCCAAAACAATCCCTATGTATTCTGCACTGTAGCCGCTTTTTCTGATTTGGGCAAAGCCATGGCCGCTTATGCGGTGAAACAGGGTTATCAAAGGATTGCCGTTTATCATAACGGAACCCAGTCCCAGGAAGAATTGTGCACGGCCTTTGAACTTGCGCTGAAGGATACGGGCTCGAAGGTGGTGGATTATATTCCGTCCATTGCTTCAGATAGCGAATTTGACGGGATATATGGCAGATGGCAGGCACTGGATGTCGATTGTGCTGTCATTACCCAGTACGGGCTGGACAGGGCATTTGAGGTGCTTGAAATGATACGTGCCAAAGACAGTGATTTGCCCGTTCTGGGCGAGCCCATTTTCAACCGGGCCAACGCTCTTGAAGTTTACCGGGATATTGCCGAGGGAATGGCCATACCCTCCACACTGGTTCTTGAACAAAGTGAAAAGCTGCTGCAGTTCAGCGAACGGTACAGGCAAAAGTTCGATAAAGACATGGACATATGGTCGGTGCAGGGCTATGACATGCTCCGGATGGTCGTAGATACAGCTGTCCGGCTGGATACGAATGATCCGCAGCAGATTGCGGCGGCGCTTCATGAACAACAGGGCTATCAGGGGATTGGCCGTCACATTGCCTTTACTGAAGGCGGTGCATTGATAACGGATGTTTCCAGGCTTCCGATCCTGACTTGTCGTAACGGTGTATTTGAATGAGGAACCTAAGCCCCAAAGGAACAATTACTTACTGGAGGGGGCTCATTGAATAAAGCTATTGCTATAACAGTGACTTGTGAGTAAAACAGATAAAAATGTGGTATACAATAATGAATCCGATATTTTTCGACAGAAGGGTTCTGCCAAAGGGGTTTAACATGACTGGTAATTTCCTGTATGATGATATCTGCAGCTAGTTTTACGCTATACGCTGCGGTTTTTATCAAAAGCTTTTTTGATCAGGATCATGTCAGACGCACAGAAAACGGAGTGGAGTATGAAAAAGAAGGTTTTGTTTTTCATTGTCATTATGCTGATGTCGGTCCCTTTATCCGCCTGTCTAATTCAAAACGGAGAGAGTCTTCCATACAACAGCACTGTAAAATACACCATGTATATTGGATTGAACGATCAGGACACCTATACACAGCTGATTCCATATGAGGAAGCTGAAAAGAAGGTGAATGAAATCGCCCTGAAGCATGTTGACGGCTTTACGCAGATGCAGGCAAAAGGGGCCTATAAGGACGATGAAGGGGTGGTGACCTACGAAAACAGTCTCGTTTATGAATTTAGCGCCGCCACCGACGAACAGATGAAGGCTATCATGGATGAAGTTTTAAAGGAACTGAATCAGCATTCCATCCTTTTGGAAAAGCAGACGGTTAAAAATACATTTTATGAAGGTGATGTGCAATGACACGAACCGAGTCCAACATTGTCCTGTTTTCCATTACGCTTTGCTGGGCTTCCTCGTACATCTTCATTAAAAATATTCCCGACTCCATTTCGGCTTTTGCCTATTTGACGATGACCACGGGAATTGCCAGCATCATTCTGGCCGTCGTGTTTTTTAAAAGACTGAAGGAATTTAACCGCAAAATTCTGGCAAGAAGCTTCATTGCGGCGGCTATCATCTGCGCAAATCTGGTTTTTGAAAGAATGGGTATCACGAAAATCCCGGCATCCACCGCAAGCTTTGTCGCATCGCTGAATATCGTTTTTGTGCCTCTTTTTATGCTGATTTTTAAACGCAAGCTTACCCCAAACCATATCGCCGGAATCATCCTGATCTTAACCGGTCTGGTGTTTACCAGCGGGCTGAAGCCAGGCGATTCCATCAACCCGGGTGTACTGGCCATGGCAGCCGGCTGTATTTTCATGGCTGCATACATTCTGACCATTGATCACTTTACCAAAACGAGCGACCCGCTGATACTGGGGATTGGCCAAATGTTCTTTACTGCAATCATCAGCTTTATCCTGTGGTTTATTGAGGACCCGAAAACATTCTTTTCCTTATCCTACACCAACGAAATCCTTGCGAATATCTTTATGCTGGCATTCTTCGCCAAAGCATACGCCTATATCATGCTGATGTATTCCCAGAAATACGCCTCTCCGATCTCCGTGACCGTCATCGCATCCATGGAGCCGGTTGTAACGATGGTATTGGCGTTATTAATTCCGAATACCTTCGGCCAAACCGAGGTGCTAACCCTCACCAGGGTAATAGGTGCATTCTTTATTGTTGCCGGTGCAATATTTGCAGGAACAAACTTTTTAAGTAAACGGAAAACACCTGATAAAAAGCTATTGGAGGGGCAGAGCGTATGAAGGAGATCATCTCGCCCTTCCTGTCCAAACGGAAATTAATGCAGGTGGGCATCAGTGCGTTGATATTTATTGGGATGGCAATACCCTTCAAGGTAATGGTGCTGATTGAGGGCTTTACCGAGGTTCGCCCGGTAAATGCGGTGCCGGTGGTGGCAGGCTTGCTGTTTGGACCGGCAGGGGCATGGGGCTGCGCTTTCGGAAACCTGATCGCCGATATGTTCGGCACCTTTTCAAGCGCCTCCATTCTAGGCTTCTTCGGAAATTTTATTGCGGCTTATCTGCCATACAAGCTGTGGCATTTTCTCAGCAGAAATGAAACACCCAATGTTAAAAGCTTTAAAAATGTGATGAAATATGTGCTCATTTCAGCCACAGCCGCCTTTGCCACGGCAATTCTGCTGGCATGCGGGCTGGATCTGTTTCTGAACCTGTGGATGCCCCAGGTGTTCTGGATTATTGCCCTGAATGATCTGGGTTTTCCGCTGGTGTTGGGCTTGCCGGTTTTTATTGTTCTAACGACCGACGAAAGCCACTTCAAAATAACCATGCCTGAAAACACAGGAGCAGAGAAGAATACACAAACCCGTTCCTTGCTGAAACGAATTCTTATCGTCGCGCTTTTAGCCACCGAAGCAGCTATCGTGCTCATGATTTCTATGGGTATGCAGATGGCCGTTGAACCATTGCTGCTTGGCGCTGGCTTCCTCTTTATCTTCTCTGTTGCCGGAATTGTGGTTTTGGGTTGATGTCCGGGTAGTCTGGGCCTCGTTATATTTTGAACATAACACACTATTGTCGTGTTTGATATGGCTCCTCCACCTGAAAAAGAAACTACAGCATGTGATTGGCTGACAGGAGAGCTTTTTACATATTACAACGATTGGAAAATTGAAAATTTAATGAAGTAATATTTGATTGCAACTCATCAGGAATACCTCATAAGCATGCAATGAATACTATTTTTGCTACAAAGAGCAAATATTAATTACTTTTGCTTTAAGTATAAATATTGCTTTAAGTTTTAAGTAAAGAGGCTTTGAGAACTATTAGGGGGGTGCTAAAATAGTGGAGAAAGAATTAAGAAGTCTTCTATACAAAAGAGGTGCGGATATTGTTCGTTTTGTTGACATATCCGGACTTGCGACAACACAAACGCAAGGCTTTTCCAGGGCAATTTTATTTTGCATGAAACTGTCAAATGAATACATATTAGGTGTACGTGAAAATTTACAGATGGATTATGATGATTTTGTGGAAAAAGAACATAAGACAGATGAATTAGCTGACTGGCTTGCGACATACATTCAACAGAAGGGTTATCATGCCTATTCGCAATCAGAACAGAATAATATGAAGAGCAAAAACTTCGACCAGGAAACCCGATCAAGCGTTTTGCCTCATAAGACAATAGCAAGAATTGCCGGCTTGGGGTTCATAGGAAAAAACAATTTAATTGTGACACAAGAATACGGTTGCGCATTTAGTATGTGTACAGTACTAACTGATGCGCCGATATCAGCAGAAAGCTATCCTGTTGTTTTATCAAAATGTGGTGAATGCGACATTTGCAAAAAGGTTTGTCCTGCAAACGCTATACATGGAAATGAGTGGACGATAAACGGTGGGCGTGAAAATGTTGTTGATGTTTTTAAGTGTAATTGCGCTCAAAAGTGTATGATGAATTGTCCGTGGACATTGAAATATGCTAGAAAAAAAGAATAGCATATGCGTAATGTGCAGTGAGTTATATCGCATTGAAAAAACTATTGAAACACATGAAAATTATTGAATAATTATGAAGAAAATCGGTTATGGAACAGGATGAAAAAGGGTGGACTGTAAAGACAAGGGGATGGTTTTAACCATCCCCTTGTCCTCCTTTTTTATTGCTTAAATCCGAACGATCCGATTCCAAGGTTACCGGCAACCGCTTTTTCCACGGTTTTCTCCACAGCATGCGTTACGTTGGAAACCTTCGAGACATACGTTGTGGTATAAGAGGTACCCACATTGGCTATGCTTGCGTTGATATTGTAGGAATATTTGCTGATATATCCATGATCCGTTACACTTGTACCCTTGAATGTCCAGTAATAGCATTCGGAAGCGCCGCCGCCCACACCCGGCACCAGAGAGCCTGTACTGGCCCCGGTTCCAGCGGTGAGCGTTGTGGCCCCTTTTTCCATATTGTGGCTGATACCTGCCCGAACAAGCAGGGCAAACTCCGCCGAAACTTCGCTGTCGGAGATTTCAATGGAAACCACATCCTCGATGCCGATGGAAACATATTTTTCAGGGCCCTTAACTTCATCCTTTGGCATATCCAGCTTTTCAGGTGACGCATTATCCTGGGGCGGTTGTGCATCCCCGCCGACTGCAACACTGGCATAGGCCGTCGGCACATTGATACACTCGATCATAGCGAGGGAACCAAAGGTTGCCAGATTTCCCGTTATTGTAATTTTGCGCTCCAGGCTGAGTGCCTTAAACAGCTGTTCATCGCCGACATACTTCACGATACCGCCCGTACGCAGCCAATACTCTTCCAGCTCGGGCTTCAAATTGTTATACGTTGGCACAACCGTCTGGTAAAAGGCATTCAGATGCTGATTAATGTTCACCTGGTTCGCATGGATGGTTTCATTGGACAAGGCGAAGGAATTCCCCCAGTTGTTTTTCATCGCATTAAGCCAGGCTTCCTCGTTGTCACCCCGATTATCCAATTCTCTTTCAGAACGGGCCAGTGCATCCATCAGGGGATCGTTTTCACTATCGGCGAGTTTTTCATCCATCTCCTCGGTTAGCTCATCCACCTTCATATCCAGGTAATCGCCCAAAAGGTTCATCGTGAACTGTTCCCGTTCATAACTGAGTGACAGTGTAAGGTTCCCACCCTCAACGCCTGGATTCTCCTGCTGTTCTGAATCAACAAATCCTTCGTTCTTCATGGTCTCCAACAGGCCGCCGAGCCCGCCGGATTGAAAGCTGCCAATCAGGCCTTCTGCCTGCTTTAGTATTTGGTCGAGTTCTTTCAGTTGATCCAGACCAGGACTGATCAGGCTCATCGCAAAATCGTTGGTATTCTTGACATTTGCGATGAAAACTTCTGCTGTGGGATAGGCAGGGAAATTGGGGATCCGAAGCAGATTGGCTGGGACATCAATACCATCCATGCCGCTGTCTTTCCTTTTGCGCTGGTAGGTTTCGGCAATGTCTGCCATGGAAAAGCCCTTTAAAACATCATCCCGGATGTCTTCATAATCTTCAAGATTGCTGATTTTGTTATATACCTTCTGCAGGGCGGGTGTATAACAGTTTTTAGCTGCCTTGATCATATGACGCATGGCAACCCTGTAATTCTTCTCGGCCATATAACACAGCATCAGTCCTTCATGTGCGGGGCCGTAATCATTATCGAAATCGAGCACGCTGCTGAACCAAAGGTTGGCATGCTCCAAATTGCCCATATCAAGATTGGTGTTTCCAAGGTTGATTCGAATATCAATATCTGCAGGTGCCAGCTTGTTGGCGTAGGACAGCAGCTTTAAGGAATCCTGCAGATGACCCTGTGAACGAAGCGAACAGGCCATATTATTCACAATGGTCGGATCGAGAGGATTGCCTTCCGCAGCTGCTGCAAGCAGTGCAAGGGAAAGCTTGTCATAACCATACAGCGACAGGATGGATGCAATATTGGCCACTTCCGTAGCCACCGGGTTTTCTGTGGCTCCATTGGCCGCATAGGCGGTTAAAACCAAACCTACATCCAGAAGACCAACCTCTTTGGCACCGGAATTCTGTGATGTGCTTTTAAGTTTATCATTCAATCGGCCGAATAAACTTTTTTCAGTACCTGACAGCTGCCACGAATAGGAATTTTTTATACTGGCCGCATAAGAACGGACGCTTCGGGTTTCAGCTGCCGATACGGTTCCTACTGTTTCCTGGTCGGGGTTAACAGTTCCGTCCGTAACTTGTTCAGGCTTGACGGTACTGACCGCTAACGTTGAAATAACCCCGCCGGTCGCCTTTTGCAGCAAAAACGGATAGGCAAAATTCTGAACAAGGATAACAAGAATCAATATTATGGCGATGGCAATCAATAATCCTTTTTTACTCTTTTTTCGGGGTACCTTTCTCTTTGTAACAGGAGAAGAGGAAGTGTTGTGGCTGAATGGGAATTGGGGGTGCATTATTCTGAGAAGCGCTTGCAGACGGTTGTGGTGCGTTTTCAGCCATTGAGTCTTTTTGTTCGACAGCCTGTCCACAGCCGGAACAGAATGCTGCTGACGGATTCAGGTCTTTTCCGCAATTCGAGCAAACCATATGTATACCTCCACATCAATGCCAAAGGTTTACTTAATATAGAATAAATATAACACTGTTTTGTTCGTTCCACAATATTAAACATATGGCGTTAGTGTTTACAACCTGCTGTTGTACTATGGACATAGGTGAGGAATCAGTTTCAAACGGTCTATCCAGTATTTCCAGGCAAATAACGCACTTTTATGTTTACTTTTCTTAAACCATTTTAATGTTCTTTAACATTTCACGAATCCCATTGCTATACAATGAGGGTATCATAAATCCTTTATTTGGTTCCATATTTATGATATGATATAACTAAAATTGAGGAAGGGGCACAGTTATGAGTAATTTGGATGATTCTTTGGAAAAGACAACTGAAACTGAAATCACAGTTCAGCCGAAAGAACTATTGCCATTAGATTCCACTGCAAATATTTTAACTTACGGGCATGAAGCAACCGAGGGGATTTCGAAGTTTAGTGATGATATCCTGGGTCAAATCAATTTGAATTATGTCGATGAAAGCACTAAATTGCTCACCACATTGAACCAACTGATGAGTCGTTTTGATAAGGGTGATTTTAAAACGGAAGAATCAAAAGGCTTGTTCGGGAAACTGTTCCAAAAGGCAAAAACAACTGCTGATGAACTATATGACAAATATGCCGTGTTTAGTAAGGAAATAGATAAAATCTTCGAGGAAATCAAGAAGTACGAGCAGGAAATTCAACAAACAAACCTGAACATGGAAGAAATGTATCAAAAGAATATGGAGTATTATTCGCTTCTGGATCAATACATCCAAAACGCGCAGGCATATCTGAATGAACATGTTGAACCACAAATTCAAAAACCTGATGATCAACAGGAAGAAGCTTCTCAGTCAGCTGGCCTGGACCAAATTCAAGAAAGCCGTCTGTTGGAGATAAAAGACAGCATCGAGCAAAGAATTTACGATCTGGAGCTTGCAAAAGCTGTATCCCTGCAAACAGCACCGCAAATCAAGCTAATCCAGAAAGGCAACTACAATTTGCTCAGAAAAATCAACAGCGCATTTGTCATCACGATGCCTTTGTTCAAGCAGGGGATTATTCAGGCAATCACACTGAAAAGGCAAAAGGTTCAAATGGATTCCATGGCAGCGCTGGATGAAAGCACAAACAAGCTTTTGAAGAAAAATGCAATTGATGTTATCGAAAATACAAAAATGTCCGTCCAGCTGAACCAGAACAGCTCGGTGAAGATTGAAACGCTGGAAGAATCATATAGTACAATTCTGAATGGAATTCGCGAGGTAGATGAAATTCAGAAGCAGAACCAAAAACAAAGAAAAGAATCCCTTAAAAAGCTTGAAACGTTGAAAACTGCTCTGGTATCAGGCAAACCCATCCCACAAATTGATGAAGCGGACATTGCAGAGGACGATTCAAACCAGGGCGAGTAAGGCGAAACATGGGACGATCCTTTTGCTTCACTGAAACAAAAGAATTGTCCTTATGCTTTAGAGGGGCATTTTGTGAGGATGGTTACATATTATTTATCGGCTACGGGCAACTCCTATGTTGCCGCGGGCTGAAGGAGCAGGTTCGATGCAAGGATATTTCCCAAAAGAAGAGAGTATTTATTCAAGGTGCGCAGATAATGTACGCGATGTGATGCGGATTATTGCCAACAAGTATATCGGGGACAACCCGGCATACCCTTTTGTTCTGAGGGCTTTCAGTAAAGATGGGTTCAAGCAGTTGAAGGATGGCCGGTATGATTTAAACCTGGATGAAAAGTATCCCGAAGCAGAGTTTGGGAAAGCCGCATTCCTGTTTGCTATGCTTTGGAGCGATGACGAAAGCGAAACTATCATATCCATCAGCTTCAGATCTCCCACGTCCCTGTATTTGAACGGAAAGCTGCAGTGCCGTTCTTCCATTGAAGAAGAAAGGTACCAAAACAAGTGTAAACTCATAAAGCTGCAGCTCGTAAAGGGGTGGAACAGCTTCCTGATTAAAACCCGGAAATCGCCCACCGGTTTTGGGTGCGTGATTGGTTCAACCAGTGGGAAATGGAGCCCGATGCATTTTATGTCTCCTTTTACAGAAAGATATGGACAGGGTGGGTGGATATATTCAGCCCTGACAGATACACAGCCCGATGTTGATATCATTACAGCGGATGTTTCAGCGGCAGAGGCCGATGCAGGGTTGAAATGGTATCCGGCACTGGACTGGGACGAAGGTGAAAAGGAGAAAGCGGTATTCTCCAGAATTTTTGGCCAAGACAGCGGAAATACAGCCTATGGCTGGACACAGCTGTTCATTCCCAGGGAGCGTTGCGACTGTTCGGTGGAAGGGGAGACCTTCGGACCGGCAGAGATATGGATAGACCAACAAAAGGTTTTCAGTGCAGGGGAGCCCGGGCCTGTTCGTTTCACGGTGACGCTGTCATATGGTGTTTATGATTTTCTGGTTGAATCACAAAAGGGCAGTGCGGCCTGGGGATTTAAACTTCAGGCCATGGAAAAGGATCATCAAATCCCCTTTAAAACACCCTGCATCGTTAGGGGAAGCCAGGACGAATGGATGTATCTTGGCCCGTTTGATGCTTCCTTGCAGCTAAAGCCTTCAGAAATAACGAACAGGTACCGGTTGTTTGAAAGCAACGGCAAAGGGGTGTATTGGTGTCTGGATAAGCCCGGCTTTCGGGTGAGGCCTTACCTGGAAAACAGGTTATACGCGAAATGGCATTATCATTTGGGGGTTACCTTATATGGGCTGCTGCGCACCGCGAAGCTGCTGGACAGGGCGGATATTCTGTGCTATGCATTAAGCCATGCTGCCGAGTGTGTCGGGATGTATGATTATTCCCTTTTTGATCGCCAGGAGTACGGTTTTCAATCCCTCAACCACCAGCTGGTTGAAATGGATGCCCTGGATGATTGCGGCTCTTTTGGGGCTGCTGTCATTGCGCTTTATCAGGAAACGAATTTCAAAAAGCTTTTACCCATCATCGAAATTATTGCAGACTACATAAAAAACCACCAGATCAGAACAGAAGACGGAGCCTTCCGCCGTGGAGATGAAACCATGTGGGCGGATGATCTGTATATGGGTACGCCGTTCCTTGCCAAATATTACCAGCTTACCGGAAAGCAGGAATATATCGATGACGCGGCAAACCAATTCCTGCTTTTTAAGAAGTATTTGTATATTCCTGAACACCGCGTTATGTCCCATGTTTATGACTTCCGGCATGGTACGCCGACATTTGTGCCCTGGGGAAGGGGAAACGGATGGGTTTTGTTTTCTCTTTCAGAGGTATTGGAGCTGTTACCGCAGGATCATCATCAGCGCACGCAATTGCTTGAATTCTACCGTGAACTGTGCGAGGGCTATTTGAAGCTGCAGGGTCAAAATGGTTTGTGGCACCAGGTTTTAACCGATCCGGAATCATATGAAGAAACATCCTGTACCGCCATGTTTACCTATGCCTTCGCAAAAGGAGTGCGCCATGGCTGGATGAGTGATGTCAAGCCCTATATCAACGCCGTTTCCAAGGCGTGGGAAGGCCTTGAGACTGCCAGTGTGGACATACACGGGAACGTATATGGAGTATGCCGGGGTTCCAATTTCTCATACAACCCGTTGTATTATAAATATGATTTACTGCCGATCAGGAACGATACCCATGGTATCGGTATCATCCTTCTGGCAGGGGACGAATCGGTAAAGATGACGGAATGGCTAAAAAACGGTAGATGAGTTGCTATTGACTCATCGGGATCGGTCTTTTTGACTTTAGAAACGAACGGACTGTTCTCTTGTTCCGATTGAACAAAGGAATTGCCCTTATGTATCCATCCTATTTTAATTAAAAGGGTCATCCAAATGATTCGTTTGACATAATTCTAAGCAAATGGAAACCATATCCATTTCGCTAGAACTGGCCTTTGTACAGGCTGAAGTAAAAGCCTTCTTTTTTCATCAGTTCTTCGTGGGTGCCACGCTCGATGATTCCGCCGTGGTCGATGACCAGAATTTCATCGGCTTGGCGAATCGTCGATAGTCTGTGCGCAATGATAAAGCTGGTACGGCCTTTGCGAAGGTGCAGCATGGCTTTTTGCAATACCATTTCGGTGCGGGTGTCCACGCTGGACGTTGCCTCGTCCAGGATCAACACTGCGGGATCGGCCAAAACTGCCCTGGCAATGGCAAGCAACTGACGTTGCCCGTGAGAAAGCCCACTGCCGGATTCACCCAGCACAGTACCATAACCATTCGGCAGCCTTTGAATAAAGGGATCTGCTCCCACTGCCTTCACAGCTGCTTCCACTTCTTCATCGGTTGCATCAGGATTGCCGTACCGTATATTTTCACGAATGGTTCCGGAAAAAAGATGGGTATCCTGCAATACCATTCCAAAGGAAGTTCGTAACGAATCTCTTGTCCAATTCTTCATTTCCCGTCCATCGATCTTTATCGTTCCTTCATCCGGATCGTAAAAACGAACAAGCAGGTTCACAATGGTAGTTTTTCCTGCGCCGGTTGGGCCAACCAATGCAATCGTCCTGCCCGGAGGTGCGTCCAGGGAAATATGCTTTAAAACAGGGCTGTCAGGAGAATATCCAAAGGTAACATCATCAAAGGAAACATGCCCCTGGGGATTTTCCAATGGGATTGCGTCGTTGGGGTCAGGTGTCTCAGTCAACTCATCCATCAGCTCAAACACACGCTCTGCGCTGGCTTGTGCGGATTGAATCGTGCTGTAAAGGTTGGCGATTTCATTCAAAGGACGGGAGAACTGTTTGCTGTAGTTGATGAAGCTGGCGATAACCCCTACGGTCAAAATACCCTTTACAACCATGGTTCCGCCTGCAGTGACAACGATTAAAAAACCGATGTTGGTCAGAGTGTTCAATATGGGCATGACCATACCGGACAAAAGCTGCGCTTTTCGGCCAGATTCCCGAAGCCGGTGATTGATATCCTCAAACTGTTCAATGACATGGTCTTCCTGACCAAATGCCTTCACAGCAAGCTGCCCGGACAAAATTTCTTCAATATGTCCATTTAGTTCTGCAAGATTGGCCTGCTGAGAACGAAACTCCTTGCGGGATCGCTTCGCAATTTGGCTGGACATGATCAGTGTTACCGGGACAGTCGTTAATGTCAGCAAGGTCAGCGGGGGAGAAAGCACCAGCATCATCACCAAAGAACCGCTGACCATTAACAAGCTGGAGAACAATTGTGTGGTGGAAGAGGAGAGCATTGTACTGACGCTGTCAACGTCATTGCTTAATCGGCTCATGATTTCACCATGGGTGCGTGTATCAAAAAAGGAGAGGGGCAGCTTTTGAATGTGTGCAAACAAAGCGCGGCGCATGATCATGATAACACGTTGTACTACTGCGGCAATCCACCATTCCTGCAACCACGTAAACAAGGCTCCTGCCCCGTAAGCCAGACCAAGCCAAAGCAGGATCTGATGCAGCTTTTGAAAATCCACACCATTGGCTGATGACATGGCGTCAATCGCCTTTCCCACCAGAAGGGGACCGATCAGCCCCATAGCTGAACCCAGGGTTGAAAGCAGGAAGATGGAGGCAAGCTTCCATTGCTCATGACCAACCATTTTCCATAACCGGGTGATGGTTGCCTTCATGTTTTTCGGTTTCTGCCCCCCGGTGAATCGTCCACCCATGCTGTGCAAACCTGCTGTGCCCGGTTTTGTTGTCTGATATGTACGGTTGGGGGAGGGGCTGCTCCTTGGTGTCATAGGATAGATCCTTTCATTTCGCGAGGAATTACAATGGTGTCAATTGTTTGCGATGCAATCATTTGTGTAAGCTGTTCTACAGCGGTTACTCCAGTACGCTGCCCAGAGTTTCATATCATTTGGTGATACCAGGGGGTGGGGAAAACTGCTACACCTGTCTGATTCAAGTAGTATTAAACCAAGGTATCTTGGCTTCACCCTTTGGTTCGTAAGAATAGTGAATCAAGGTGCCTGGGTTCTTGGCTATGTCTCCACCGGCTAAATTGAGCCAAGGGACCTGTCCCCTCTGGCTTAATATTTACACAGGAACCTGTCCCCGGTGTAAACAGTGTAAATGGCTAGACGACCTCACGGCCGGACATATCCAAACCCATTTGGGAGCGGTAAATGTCCTGATATATCTGGCAATCCCTTAATAGCTCTGCGTGTTTTCCAAAGCCTATAATCCGTCCTTCATCCATCACAAGGATTCGATCCGCATCCATTACTGAGTGGATTCTTTGGGCGATGATTATAACGGTCAGGTTGGCGGTATGCTCTCGCAGCCGATGCCGGATACGCGCTTCGGTGCTCATATCTATAGCGCTGGTACTGTCATCCATGATAAGAATGGGGCAGCCACGTACAAGTGCACGGGCAATACAAAGCCGCTGTTTCTGACCGCCCGACAGGTTTACACCGTTTTGGCCGATCAAGGTGTTGTAACCATTGGGCAACCGCGGGATGAATTCATCCGCACAGGCGATTCGGCAGGCTTTTTCAATTTCCTCATCGGTTGCATCTGGCTTTCCCCAACGCAGGTTATCCAGAATGGTTCCGGTAAACAAAACCGACTGCTGCGGTACAAGGGCAATTCTCTGGCGCAGTTCCTTTCGATCGAAAAGCCTTACATCGGTGCCGTCCACCAGAACACTGCCGTCGCAGGCATCGTAGAACCTTGGGATGAGGTGGATGAGCGAGGATTTTCCGCATCCGGTTGGGCCGATGATCGCAAGGGTCTCACCGGTGTTTGCCCGGAAGGAGATCCCGGAGATAACAGACATGGTCTGGCCAGGCCAGCAAAAAGCGGCATTGCGCATTTCCACGGTACCTGCACGCGGGGAAGAAACAGTTTTGTCAGTATCCACCATGGTTTCCTGAAGCTCAAATACCTCTCCAATGCGATCCAGTGAGGTCTTTGCCCGAACACCCATGGTAAAAATCCACGATACCATCATCATGGACTGTAATATCTGAAGGAAATAATTGACAAAGGCAAGAATGTCGCCGTCCTGCATGTTCCCGGAAGATATGCGCAAGCCGCTGAGCCACAGCACGAGTATAATACTTCCGTTCATCACCAGCAGCATCAGCGGGTGTATCGATGCCATGGAACGGGCCGCGCTGACAGTGATATCGGTCAGGTTGCGGTTTGCATCGTCAAATTTATCCTGTTCAAGCGCAAACCGATTGAACACCTTCACTACACGAACACCGGAAAGATATTCCCGCATGATACCGTTTACCCGGTCAATGGCGGTTTGGACTTTTTGAAATAGTGGAAGCCCACGACGGATGCGCAGGGTGATCAAAAAAGTGAGCACCGGCATAATCCCCAGAAGAATGGTGGCCAGGCCGGGATTCAACAGGAAAGCCATCACCGTGCTGCCGATGACCAGTAAGGGTGCCCGTATAAAAATGCGGGTGAGCATGAAGGACAGATTCTGCACATGCATTACATCATTGGTCAGACGTGTGATCAACGAGGCCGTGCCGAAGCGGGAGGTCGCAGCCAAAGAAAGCTTCTGTATCTTGCGGAATAAATCTCTGCGCAGATTGGTGCCCAGATTCTGTGAAACCTTTGTCGAAATCCAGTTCCTTGAGAGCGCCATGACGACCCCTGTCAGGGCAAGTGCCAGCATCCAGCCGCCGGTTTTCAGAATAAAGCTGACATCTCCCTGCCGGATGCCGGTGTTCACGATGGATGCCAACAGGGTGGGAAGGCTGAGATCCACCAGTACCTCCAGTAAAAGAACTACCCATGCAGGCACAGCCAGCCTCAGGTATTCCGGGAGATAGGGCTTCAGCCATTTCAGTTTTTTCATGTCAATTCCTCCAAAGGTGTAAGATGATTCGGTCGTTTTTATGCTGTCTTTGAAAAAAGGGCTACGCCCGCAACCAGATAGCAAAAACGTATTGCTGCAAAACTAATAAGGAAATATATACAGAAGGCTGCCCAATTGCATTCAGGAAAGAATGATGCTACATTTCCTTACCTTGTTTCACAGAAGAAAGGGGGTGTACTTTGCGGCTTTCACTCTATTCAACAGGACGCCGAATCCCTCTGTCGATGGCAATAACGCCTGTGCGGACAATTTCCCTGACGCCGAAGGGTTTTAAGAGGTCTGCAAGCGCCTGAATTTTGTCCTGATCCCCACTGGCTTCAACGGTCATGGTGTACAGGCTGACATCCACAATCTGAGCCCTGAAAATATCAACAATATTGATGATGGCAGGCCTGCGATCCTCCGGAGCATCTACCATGATCAGTGCCAGCTCGCGCAGCACCGATTCATCTTTGGATATTTCCCTGATCTTGATGAGGCTTGCAATCTGATTCATTCTGGCAATGATGGAATCTACAGCTTCATCAGTGCCTTCAGTGACGATGGTGATTCTGCTGACACCTTCCTTCTCGCTGACACCTACAGCCAGGCTTTCGATATTCAGCTTTGCCTCACCGAAAAGGGCTGACACCCTTGATAGAACGCCTGCCTGATTCTCCACCCATATGGATAAAACATGTTTTTTCATTTTTATTGCTCCTCTCTATGAATACTCATGGCCAGTGCCAGAAGGATTGAATAATACTTTGTGATGCTGCTGTCCGCCCTGGAGGTGACAACCAGAGGAACCCTGGTTCCTGTCAAAACGGAGCAGGAATCGTTTTTCCCCAGAAAGACAAGTGCCTTCAGTAGAATGTTTGCCGTATTGATGTCCGGAGGAATCAAGATGTCCGCATTTCCTGCAACCTCGCTGATAACACCCTTTTGCCGAACCGATTCATTGCTGATGGCAAGATCCATCGAAAGCGGTCCGTCCACAATGCATCCGGTTATTTGACCCCTTTGCGCCATTTTGGAAAGCGCGGAGGCATCAATGGTGCTTTCGATATCCGGATTGACCGATTCAATCGCAGATAAAACAGCCACTTTGGGCTGGGCTATGCCAAGCTTGTGCGCGACCTCGACCGCATTTCGGATAATATCGGCCTTTTGCTTCAGGTCGGGTGCGATGTTGATCCCGGCGTCTGAAATCAACAGGAGTTTTGGATAATTTGCAGGCTCTACGATTTCCACATGGCTGATCAACCGGTTGGTCCGCAGCCCTTTGTCCTTCTCCATGACAGCCCGCATAAAATCTGCGGTCTGAATCAGCCCCTTCATCAGAATCTCCGCTTCGCCATTTTTTACCATATTAACGGCTATTCGGGCGCTTTCAGCAACGTCCAGCTCTTTAATGATATTGATGCGGGAAATATCCAGCAACAGCTGATCTGCAATCTTGAGAATTTTCTCCTTATCGCCAATAAGGACTAAATCCAGGTATTTTTTGTCGTATACTTCCTTGACTGCGGATAAAACATTTTCGTCATGTGCAGCCACTACAATCATTCGGTTACCGGTATATCCGCAGACAAGACCTTCAATTTGCCGGAGCTTTTCAATCAAACGTATTCCCTCCTTTATTTCTTCATATGAAAAATGTATCGGGATATTCTGAAAGATCAATAGGTCAGGCATGTTTCGGTGCCATCCAGGACCCTCTTGGCACTGGCAGCCAGCGCAGCCATTTCATCCTCGCCGGGAAAAACCAGTACGGGTGCGAGGAAAGATACCCTCTTTTTGATATTGCTTATGATAAGTTCGCTGTGTGCAAGGCCACCTGTCAGAATAACGCAGTCGATTTGCCCGCATAAAGCCGCGGAGCAAGCGCAGATTTCTCTGGATATGCGGTAAATCATGGCGTTTAGAAGCTCATCGATGTCTTTTTCCTGATCAGCCCGGGCTACCAGGCTTTTCATATCTGTGGAATTTGTATAGGCGAAAATTCCGCCATGGCCTACCAGAAGCTTTTTCATTTCATTTTTTGTGTACCGCCCTGAAAAGCAAAGCTCCACCAGTTGCCCCGTGGGGATGTTTCCAGCCCTCTCCGGGGAGAACGGGCCTTCCTCCAGTGCATTGTTCACATCTACAACCCTGCCCTGCAGATGTGCTCCGACTGTAACTCCCCCACCCATATGGGCAACGATGAAATTCGCGTGGTTATAGTCCAACCCCAGCTGTTCTGCAGCAAGATAAGCAACAGCTTTATGGTTCAGGGCATGGAACACACAGGTTCGGCGGATATCAGGGATACCTGTGTACCTTGCTTCATCCATCAGCTCATCGACGACGGGAGGATTTGCGATATAGGCGGGTTTTCCATATTCCACAGAAAGGCGGTGAGCTATAATAGCACCAAGATTGCAGGCATGACTGCCATAACGCATGTTTTGAAGATCCTCCAGCATTCTGTCATTCACGGCGTATGTGCCTGACTGCAGCGGTTTTAACAGACCGCCCCTGCCAATATAGACATCAACCGCGCAAATGTCAATACGCGCATCAGCAGTAGCTCTAGTAATTGCGTGAAAGCGATACTCAAGCTGATCGATAATGCAGGGGAATGCGTTCAATTCACTGCGTTCATGCGTGAGGTTTGCATCAAACTGGCGATGATCCCCGTGGAATAAAGCAATTTTTGTAGATGTGGAGCCCGGATTGACAACGAAGATGGTTGGCGGCATAAAAATCTCCCTCGTGTGCAATTTTTACTGTACTCTGTTTATTATAACAACGGAAGCAATTGCTTGCAATTGCAACACACCGTTACAAGGTTCTTATCTCGAAGAGATAAGGTTCTTATTACAACAGCAGGTTTTGCTTCAGCAAAACCATCACACCGTAACAACGAAGTTTTAGCTTCGTTATAACAACGGAAGCAATTGCTTGCAATTGCAACACACGGGGGATATCTATTCATTGAATTTATAGAAAGGGGTCAATTTCGCAAGTTTTATGGTAAAATGGATAGAGTAAAGTGAGACTTTATGAAACAAGCTTTCTGTGAAAGAAAAAACAAGCTGAAAGAGAGATGAATACGTGGAATTTCAATGCGCGATACATATTCTGGAAAAGCTTGATATTGCAAAGATTACTGAGAAGGAGCTTCGGGAGGCTCTGGCCGTTTCAGATTATGCAGAGTATTGCAATATTGTTATGACCCTTGTCCAAAGCAACATCCTTGCCCCTGTAAAAAGCTCGGGGCTCAATGGAATGCGCCCACCGCTGTTTAAAAGATATACGCTGCCAAAGCCGAAAAAGAATTATGAAGCATTGATTCCAGAAATCCGGCTGCTGCATAACAAGCTGAACATTGAAGGTTATCTGGCAAACCCTGAAAGATATGTAACTCATCAGCCATGGATTTCCTGCCTGGATTCTTTTCTGAAGACGAAGGGTCGATGTCTGGATACGCCACTATCTGTGAATGAAAGATCCTTTCAAATCTTCCAAAAGGAAAAAGCGTTAAAAATGGATAGGGAACTGTCGGCCATCCTCAGTTTCAACCCCGGAATCCGGGAATTATTGAATACCTATAACACACCGGAACCCTTTCACATTTATACGATCATACCCAGCCAAACAGAAAAAGTAGAACGCAATGTTTTAATCATTGAAAACAAGGATACCTGGTATACCTTAAGAAGCAGGCTGTCGCCAACCCATAACAGAATAGGCGGTATTCCCTTTCACAGCTTGATTTATGGCGAAGGCAAGAAAATATCCAGAAAGATCGATTCATTAACCGAATTTGACTCAACCTTTTTCAACGGTGAAAAAACGAAATACTATTACTTTGGTGATCTGGATTATGAAGGGCTTTCAATCCTTCAAGACTTGATGCAAACAAATCCAGCCTTGAATATTCAGGTGATGAAGCCGCTTTATATAGCCATGCTGAAAGCTTCGGTTCAAATTCAGCTGCCGGTCTCAAAAGAGAAGCAAAACAAAAAGGCAGCAGAATGGTTTCTGTCGCTATTTGAGGCGGAACAGAGAAAGACGATAACGCAAATACTGGAAAGCGGAACCTATATTCCGCAGGAAATACTCAATAACGAATATTTTTTGGGAATGATCATGGGTGCCAAAGGGGATTTGAATGTTTGATTTTTTGGATGGCTTTGAAAAACGAATGGAATGGATGGGTATCGCCAATTCCATTATCAACCGGAAAGGGAAAAATACCGAACTGGAAGGTTTATTTGAAGAGAATGAACTGACCAATATCATCATATCTGTGCTCCTTTTTATCATGGAGAAAACCCTGGAAGAGAACAACGAGTGTGAGATGGTTCATGTCGAAGCCTTCCTGGAAGACCTGACGAGGCTTTACTATTCCAAGGCGTTCACCAGAAGCCAGGTGAAGGAAATCGCAAGATATCTGATTCGGGATATCCTGCAGAATAATGGCGTGCGGTATACATACTCCCTGATCAATTACACAAAAAAATCCGTTGATGAGATCACTATCCGTCTTGTCAGTGATAAAATCATAGAAGCCGATAACGAACGCAGGATTGTCTACATGCTGACCAACCAGGGCTATGAATTTCTATTCCGAATGCGGGAAGTCGACGAAGAAATTCAGATCACCATGGAACAGTTAAAGCTGAAAGAGTATATCAAGAGGAAAAAGTTTTCCAGCGCCGTCAGGCAAAGTATTGAACTGATCACGCTGATCCGCCAGAAGAAGAAGGAGCTTGAGAACCTGATTCTGTCCATCCGTCAAAACATCCACAATGTGGATGTGGAGCAATATGAAGCTCTAATCCGAAGCACCTGGTCGGTTTTGACTGAAGAATACGAAACCATGAACGAAATTCAAAAAATGATTCACATGGCTGAGGAAAAGATTCAGGAAGAGCTTCATACAGGCAGGGATTTTGAACAAAAGCTGGCGAAGGCGAAATCTGAAATTGCGGAAATCTCCCACAATATCGGTGTTGTGATCACCGAGCAAAGGGATTTAATCATCAACCGGCACAACCTGACGGATCTTTATATGGAAACCATAAAAAAGACCTTTGAATTCAGTTTTGAAAAAAGGTATGATTTTGAGCAAACCATTTTGGTTCCGCTGGAGAAATACAGCAATGCGCTGGATAAATGCCTGAACCTGCTGAAGCCGCTGTTTTTACCCTCCTGGGAAAGAGTGCTGGGCATCGAGGATATTTACAAACCGCAAATGATATACAAGGAAACCGAGATGCAGGATTCCCACATGCTAAGCGTGGAGGAATTTGATCATTCACAGGAAAATGAGAGGATCAAAAAAATCAGCGGGCGGTATGTTGCATCGGTGGCGTTGCTTATTTCAGAAGCCATGAAGACCGGTGAAATAACCCTTGGTGAGATCCTGCAAAGGCTCAGGGAAGCAGAACCAAGCCTTTACAGAGATGTAACCACAGACCGCTGCTTATTTTTTACTGCGCTGAAGCTGTATGATCTGGGCTCCATTCCTGTGGCTGTATTTTATCAAAGCTCTAAAAAGGTGGTCCTTCAGCCCTCCGATGAATTCAATATCGAGTATTGCCTGATAATGGTGAAAGAGCTTATTGAGGATGTGGAGAGTATTCGGGAATTCAAGGTGGATAAAGCAGAATCAGAAATATCGGCAGTGATGGAAAAAGAAGAGGAAGGGTTAAAGATTGTTGAAACTGTTAAAATGTCAGATATGATCTTTAAGGTGGTGCGGACATGGAGCATATGAAATCGGCGGTGAAAATATTCAGGGTTCTGTTGGAGCAGGGGGAAATCAGCAAAAGGGAACAAGCCTTTTTATACAGTGCATACCTTGAAACGGAAGTACAGGAAGCACTGAATCTGTTTGAAGAAGAATTTGAGTGCAGGCTTCTGAATTTCAGTGACACCGTATATCTGGTTCCCGGTATGAACAGCCATATGCTCAGTATGCAGCCGGGTGAATTCCGCAGTTATTTCGGAAGCAATGCGACCAACAAGGATGTGTATCTTTCCTTTTACATCCTCATGTATATCCTGTTCGAATTCTACAGCGGAAAAAACAAGGATCCAAAGAAAACCGATTTCATCCAGGTAAGCCATTTGATCAATCGCCTGGATGAACGGTTTGAACGCCTTGCGAAGCTGGAGAAGGAGGAATTGGACAAGGCTGAGGAGGAACACGGCATCAACCTTGCGACCTGCATTGAAATCTGGATGAATCTGCTGGTAGACCATGAAACCAAACGAAAGACCAAAATCAGAATGATTGAAGCGGTTGTAGATATTCTGGAGGATCAAAAGCTGGCCTATATGGTGGAAAACCAGATACGAACCACAAAGAAGCTGGATATCCTGATGCGGCAATACTATTTGAATGCCGACCGGGTGAAGCTTATCAGCGAAGCCTTTGAAAGAGGTGAATTATAGAATGCCGAAAATCAACCGGATCCGAATTGTAAACTTTTCCTATAACAATAATAACCGCCATATTATTGATGAAATGTTTGACTTATATCAGGGGGAAAATGCTTTGCTGAGCCTGGCCAACGGCGGGGGTAAATCTGTTCTGGTGCAGGCGGTGCTTCAGCCTATTCTGCCAAAGGTTTCATTACTGAAAAGGAAATTCGGAGACTTTTTTATTGCGAAAAGAACTCCCTCCTATATTATGCTTGAATGGCTTCTGGATGATGAAGCGGGTTACCTGCTGACAGGAATTGCGGTTACGTCCGCTGTCAGCCAGGCTGCCGGTGAGGATGAGCAGAACGCTGATATCCGGTATTTCACATTTTTGCATGCCTATGAGGAAGGAAACCAGTATGACATTAAAGGCATGCCGGTTACCGAACAGGTTGGCAGCAGCGTCAGGATTGCTTCCTATCATGAATTGAAAAAACTTTTGCAAAAGCAATCCGGAAAACGGGATCATGCAATTGATGTTTATGATGCCACACGGGAAGAACAAAAAAGGTACACCAGAGATCTCAGTAGCTATGGGATATCCAGAGAAGAGTGGAAGGAATTGATCGTCAACATTAATGAAGCCGAAAATGGTGTCTCTGAGGTTTTTTCGGAATGCAGAACCTCCAGAAAGGTGATGGAGCAGTGGGTGATCAAGTACATTGAAAAGGTGCTTGACAAATCTGCCGAGGATGGAATGACCGACCATAAAAAGCTGGAAACCATGATGGCCCAGGTGGCCCAATCCCTGGTGGACAATGAAAACCATATCCGGGAGTATCAAACGATCGAAGGCTTCAGCCGCGAACTGGGGGAATTATCCCGGAATGCAAAGAAAGTATTGAATCAGCTGGATCAGGAAGACAAGCTTCAGAAGGAAATCGCCGGGGGGTACCGGGTCCTGAACGATGAGAATGGAAGGCTTACTTCAGAGCTTGAAGCAATGGAAAAACGGCTGATTGAACTAGACATAGAGATTGAGAGAATCACTCATGAGGAGAAATCCCAGGAGATTTATGAATATACCAAACAAGTTCAGGAAATAGATAAAAGCCTTTCAGTTTTGCGTGAATCCATCAATGAAATGAAAACCCGGCTGGAGGAAAGGGAAGAATGGCTAAAACAGCAAAAGGCCGCTGAAAAATATAAAAAGATACTTGAGAAGCAAAAAGAAATTGCAGAGCTTCAGCAGCGTCTGGAGAATATTATGAAGGACCAGGACGAGCTGAAGATTAATTTAAACCAGGTGATGTATTCTCTAAAGGTTGCCTATAACGGGAGAATCCTTGAAGGGAACAACGCAATAGCTGTGCTGAATGCACAATTAAGGGATGACCGGGAGGCAATTGAAAGAAATCGCGCCGAGCAAAAAAGATATCAGCAACAGATAGAAGAGCTAAAGCAAAAGGTTGGTGGCGTGACAAATGAGATCACCCATTTTGAAAACGAAGAACCTGCAATTCTAAAGGGTATCGGTGTGGAGCTATATCGTAACCCCCTGCTGAAGGAGCTCGACCCCCAGGAGATCGCAAAAGTGAAAAATCAGCTTGCTGAAAACAGCCGGATCTCGGAAGAAAGGCTGATAAATAATCAAAACGAAGCCGGCAGGCTGGCGGACGAGCTGGAACATTTAAGACAAAGTTACGATGAACTCATGACTATTAAAGAGAACCTGAAGATCGAAGAATCAAAGCTTCAGACACATATATCCGATTACGGGGAAGAAAAGCAAAAGGCTATGGATGCACTGAAAAGGCTAAATATCCGTGAGGATTACCTGTTTGACAGGGACTATCAGATGAACGCTGCAAAAGAGGTTCTGAACGAATGGGAAAACAAGGTCTATCACCTGAAAATGGAGATCAATGCCCTTGACAGGCAAATCCATGGGATTGAACAGGGAATCAGCTATCTACCCGAAAACCTGGCAGCCCTTTTAAAGGAAAATAACCTTCCATGCTATACCGGCGAGAAATACCTCAGAGATATTGACGAAACTGTCAAAGCGGAGTTGATCCGGCAGAACCCCTTTCTGCCATATTCCCTTATCGCAACGGAAAAGGAAATTGCCATCATCACGCAGCTTGTTTCTGATATGGAAATAAGCCAGGTCATCCCTGTTATCCGACATAATGAGAAAGACCGGAGAGTTGAATTGAACCAGGGAAATATGCAGTTTATTACAGCTTCGAAGAATATCATGCTCAACAGCGGCGATATTCTGTCTTTCGTCAATAGTCTGGCACAGGATAAAAAGAACAGAATGGATGAACTTGAAAAAGCAAACGATGTTATTGATAGAGTGAATCACGATTATCAGTGCATTACGGGGTTTAACTGGACAGAGAAGCAAGTGAATGATCTGCTCCTGGCACAGAGCAGAAATACAGAAGAAATCAATAAAAATACGGATGATTTGAAGGCCTGCATGATGCGGACGGATGAATTGAACAGGGAAAAAGCGGAATTAGCCCAACAGATTCATAAGCTTGAAGGAGAGTTGATTACAAGCCATAACAAAATTCAGGAATTTGGGAAATACCTGAACAGAAACGATGCCTACATGGCGAATGTTCAGGCATACAGCAGGATACTGGGCGAAATCCGCAGCTGCGGTGACATGAGGAGCCGATGTGAAAATGCGGCAGAAATCCTGCACAGCAAAGAAACGGAAACCCGTAAACAGCTTGAAGCAAAGAAAAATGAAACAAGGGAATATGAAAGTAAACTCGCAGAAGTTGCAGATGCACAGGAAGCTGTTCCGATAGCTGCCGAAATTCCTGAGCTGGAAGGAAAGCTGGAGGCCTGCAGAAAAAAACAGAATGATGAAGCTGCCAATCTGAGTAAGCAAATCAGAGGTTTCGATAAGGATATCCTCTATTTGGAAAAAGACATCGACAAAATGAAGCTTAAAACGGAGGCATACAAAAGCATTGAGTATTCCGAAGAACTGGAATCCGATCTGGAAACTCAATGCAATGGTTTACATGACCAGTTGAATGCTTTAGCAGAAGAAGAGAAAGAACACGAATTGAACCACAAGGGATTAACGGGAAAAATTTATGGGGTTAAGCAATCACTTGGGGGTAAGCCAGTCGTCCCTGTGGAAGAAATAAGAGGCAACTTCACAAAAAGGCGTGAAGCTGCTGTACAGGAAAAGGAAGGCAACAAAATCCGAGGCAAAAGAATTCAGCAGGAACAGGTGGAACTGGCCGGCCTGATCAGTAAAATTGAGACGGAAATCAAGGGAATTCACTCGATTGCGGCTGAAACTGGTAACAAAACATTTAATGCGGTAAAGGAGAATTTGGATACACTGTTGCAGGAATATAACAGCTGCAGGGCTGAAACCAGCAGAATCATTACCGGGTTTGCGAAAAGCAGCACCGGACTTATCACCAGCTATACCAATAACGAGGAAGGCACGGTGAAGGATGCAATCAAAGGCCTGCAGTACCAGCTGAATACGCTGGATCGTTCCTTTGACAAATACTATTACCTGACCGAGCGGATGGACTATTATGATGAGCAGCTCTCACAGATCCTGAAGATCATGGAAAGCAAGATGCTGCAGCTGGAACACAGCCGGAATGACCTGGTAGAGCACGCCTTTATTGAAGCAAGCAGAATTTATCATGAGATTCCAAAAATTTCAGAGAATTCCGCCGTGGAAATTGATGGTGTCAGGAAAAGGGTGCTTGAAATTCAATATGACGAAATGGGAGATGAGCTTCAGGCACGGGAGAAGATGAACCAGTACATTCAGGATTGCCTGAACAGCCTCACAAAACTCATCAAGGAAGATGGCGGCAGCAATAACGTCAGTCGGGAAGTAGCGAAGTATATGTCCACCAAAGAGCTGCTGAACATCATCAGTAGCCTTGAAAACTGCAGAATAAAAGCTTACAAGGTAGATCTGAATGAAAAGAACAGGCGCATGATGCTCTGGGAGGATATTATTGTTAAAAACTCCGGAGGTGAAAAGTTTGTTGCCTATTTTTCTTTGCTTGTTGCGCTGATTTCCTACAGCAGAAAACAAATCAGGGGCTATCAGAGCTTTCAGAGAAAAGAGGAAAGCAAGGTTCTGATCATGGACAATCCATTTGGTCCCATTACCTCAGGGCACCTTTTAAAGCCGATGTTTGACATCGCCAAAAAATATAATACACAACTGATTTGTCTTTCCGATATTAAGCAAGGCTCTGTTTTAAACAGCTTTGACCTGATCTATATGATAAAGATCCGGCAAAACATGATGCAGGAGGATTTTATTGAACTGGAGCCCATCTTCCTGAAGGATATGAAGCAGGATGAAAAGCTGGAAAAGGCGCATTTGTATGGTAGAATTGAGCAGGCAAGCCTGTTTGATTAAAACATGTTTCAGAATCAGAGAAGTTTAAGTGATGAAGGCTATATGACTTTTTAAAACTTCTTGCATCTTCACCGTCAGGTGAAGGAAAGATGCCAGTTAAATCATAAAATAATTGAGATAATTGTTTGGGAAAGGATTATCATCAGGAAAGTGGTTGTCATTTATTCCTAAAAGTTTCAGAGATGATTTTATTTGTTTTTACTGTATTCGATTTCGGGGGTTAACGATGGATAAAACTATGTACAACAAAATAGAAGAATATATGTTATCGTTCATGACAGACAGCGCCCATGACAGCCAGCATGTCTACAGGGTTTTATATCAATCCCTGGCGATTGCGGAGGAATATGATATCGACAGGGGGGTGCTGATTACTGCTGCCTTGCTGCATGATATCGGCAGAGAGGCTCAGTTTCGGAATCCACAGCTGGATCATGCATCAGTTGGAGCCGGGATGGCCTATGATTTTCTGAAAGAGCTGGGATGGCCTGAAGAAAGGGCAAAGCATGTAAGAGAATGTATCGCAACGCACAGGTACAGGGCTGAAAACCCACCGATCAGCATGGAGGCAAAAATCCTATATGATGCGGATAAGCTTGATGTCACGGGGCTGTTGGGTATTTCCAGAACCCTGATTTACATTGGGATTGAGTCAGAACCTCTGTATAATATAGACCTTGAGGGCAGCGTGATAAAAATGGATGATGAAGAACCTCATTCTTTTTTTCAGGAGTATCACTTTAAGCTTAAGAATATATATGATAAGCTTTTCACCGAAAAGGCCAGGGCAATAGCCGAAAGCCGCCGCAGTGCTGCGGAAAGCTTTTACAACAGCCTTTACAGCGAGGTTGTTTCAACCCACTCAACAGGGCTGGAGCTTTTAAAAAGGGAACTGGACGCTTCTGGAAATAAGTAACATTATGATGCTAGATTAAAAAGCAGGCATAAAGCACATAGAGTTGCCTGGCCGGCAGGCTGAGACTCTCATGTATGTGAAAATAATTGAAAGCAACCGCAAGTTCAGAGCTTTGCCTTGACAGAAAGGAAGAATAGCGATGTATCATGCAGAGGATTGGAACCCGAAGCAAAAGCTGCTCGGTAGCATCATTACTGATGCAGGACGGCTTGAAGAGGCTGTTGGATTAGCCCTGGAGCTGCATGCCTTCGTGCATGCATCCGAATCAGACAATTTTGGATCAAAAACCCTGGAGGATGAGCTGTGGGAAGGGCTTGACAGAAAAGCCTTCATCACGATGCCCACCCCAAAGGATGTGACCATTGCCTGGAACCTTTGGCACATCACAAGAATAGAAGACCTCACGGTGAACATCCTGATTGCGGATGCCAGGCAGGTATTCGATGATTGGCAGGCAAAACTGAAGGTTGAAGTGAAAGACACCGGGAATGCCATGAACGATGATGAAATCCTTGCTTTAAGCGCTGCGCTGGATATGACCGAGCTACGCAATTATCGAAGGGCTGTGGGCGTCAGAACAAGAGAAGTTCTATTAGGATTGAAACCTGGAGATATGAAGGCAAAGGTTAAAAAGGAGAGGTTAAATCGCATTCTGGAAGAAGGCGGAGTGCTGGAGGCGGAAGGTTCAAAATGGCTGCTGGACTTTTGGGGAAAAAAGAATATCGCCGGCTTAATCATGATGCCAGTAACGCGCCATCAGGTGGTGCATTTGAACGATTCGTTCAAGCTAAAGAAAAAGTGCCGAAAGTAAAATCTGTCGGTTCAAGAGGGGAATCGATCCAAGAAACAATCACATGTTCAAAAATGGGGTTACAAATACAAAGTTTTCAATAAAAAATTAAAGCTTATACAAAACCTGTTTCCCAGGCATTTTATAAATTTTTCTGTTCTTTTCTGTCATTTTGTGTTTTAATATATATAGAAGGATTAATAAATTCCAGATTGTCTTTAAACTACAGCTTAGATGGCCGAATCTAGTAACAAAAGGATTTGTTAAAACCCTTTAAATTAGAAGCACAGCTCGTTATACGGAGTTGTGTTTTGTTGTCAGTGAATCTAGTTCAAATTGTCTTTTATGTAAGAAAACCCATTTTAAAAATTAAAGACCTTCATCTCTTCAGGGGGGATATTCATGAAAGGAAACACCTCAAGGTTCATTTCCACTATTCTGTCGGTGATGCTTCTCATTTCGGGGTTCCAAATACATAGCCCTTTCATGTATGTAAATGCTGCGGAAGGTGATCCCGAACCACCTCCGGACCCCAGCTTCCCTACCGGTATCGACAGCGGCCGGGATTTTACGGTAGCCTGGTCGGACGGTAGGGTTGCGGCCTGGGGAAACAATGCTGATCACCAGTGCGATGTACCTGTGAAGCTGAGAGGTGTTACAGCTGCTTCAGCAGGTGCGGAGCATGTTATTGCCCTGAAGCAGGATGGAACGGTCGTAGCCTGGGGGGACAACGAATATGGACAATGTGATGCTCCTGCAGGGCTTTCCAATGTTATTGCAGTTTCAGCGGGGGGATACCATTCGCTGGCGTTAAAGGCAGACGGCACTGTTGTTGCATGGGGGATGAACTTGAACGGCCAGTGCAATGTCCCTGAGGTAAGCAATATTACAGCCATTGCAGCAGGCGGCTATCATTCCCTGGCGTTAACCGCCGATAAAACGGTAGTATCCTGGGGTTATGACGGCAATGGCTCCTGGTCAACAGCTGGGCTAACGGATATTATTGCCATCGCGGCTCCATGGAACCACAGCCTTGCGATAAAGTCCGATGGAACAGTCGTTGCCTGGGGCGACAACTTCGGCGGGCAATTGGACGTTCCGGCCGGGCTATCCAATGTTGTAGCGGTATCGGGATCACTGTGCAATTCCTTGGCGCTGAAATCTGATGGAACGGTTGTTGCCTGGGGTGGGTGGTATGGCGGCCTTACCCCGGATATGTTTCAGCCTCCGGTTGGTTTAACCCAGGTAACAGCCATATCCTCGGAGGATGGCGGCTGCGTTGCGCTAAAAACCGACGGAACCATTGCTTCGTGGGGTGACACTGCAGGTCATCTTACCAACGGAAGTGAAATTATCCCCGTCCCGAGGATTGTCAATGCACAGCTGGCTGCAGACAACAGTTACATGGATATAACCGTAAATGAAAGCGTTTATGGGCAGGGCTCAGTGCTGCTCTCCCCATCCGATTTCCAGGTGGTTTTCAACAGTAATGGCGGGGATGCAACGAGTGCAGGGATCACCTCCATCCAAAGAACCAATGGAGATGCGATAACAACAGCAGAAAATGAATTAAGGTTCCTTTTGCAGATCGAAGGGAATCCAACCGGCGAGGAAACCATTTCAATTAAGCCTGCCAGCGGGTCGTCGATCTTTGACAGCTTTGGTGCAGCGATGGATGCGCAGGAGTCCACAGACCCCATACAGTTGAACGCGGTTACAGCAAAGCTCCTTTCCGCACAAATGGGGACGGATAATTCCTATTTCGATATTACCTTCAATATGGGCATATATGGGGACGGCGGAAA
>JAGOJH010000036.1 GCA_017995215.1 Thermoclostridium sp. | reverse complement strand
AGCGCCAAAAGCTGTCAAACGCTATCGACAAGGCGAATGCAAAGGGGGTCAGAGATACGCTGATCGTCATGGAGCGCATGGCATTTGTTGTAAACGTGAAGAACCGAACCGTAATCACAGCTATGAACAGCGCAGAAATGCGTGAAAATGTCTTTACGAATATTGACGGAGCTGTATTTGCAGATTAGAAGCCGTTTGGAAAACAGCCCATTCACAACCACCAGCAGGCTTCATGCCGACTCCGAGAATAACTAAGTTTTCAAAAAGAAACTACCGATATATTGATTAAGGGTTGATACAGCCGGACCCGACGGGAGGCTGGCCGTTTCGGACTGACAGAAGAAGCGGTAAACCCAGGGAGGGTATTACTATGATGAGATCCATGTTTTCAAGCGTTTCAGGCTTGAAATCACATCAGACAAGAATGGACGTAATCGGTAATAATATCGCAAACGTGAACACCATTGGCTACAAAGCCAGCAGAACCACCTTTGCGGAAATTTTTGCCCAGACCATGGCAGGGGCGGGATCACCGGACCCGAGTACTGGAAAGGGCGGCACCAATCCGTTGCAGATTGGATTGGGCTTGAATGTCAGTGCCGTTGATACTTTGATGAGCCGCGGAAGCTTGCAGCGTACCGACAGCCCCACCGATTTGTCCGTTGAAGGGGAAGGTTTTTTCATTGTCCGTGCCGGCAGAGAAGGAACACCGCATTTTACCCGAGCCGGGAACTTCTCCATTGACAAGCTGGGGAACCTTGTGACATCACAGGGCATGAACCTGCTTGGATGGCAGAAATACGATGTGGACACTGAAGGAAACTATATTTTTGACACACAGGAAGAAATCAAACCATTAAACTTGTTTGAGGATGAATACAATCTGAACAAACGAATCATCGCCGCTCAAGCCACGACTCAAGCGGTGCTGGCTGGAAATCTGGATGCTACCAGAGCGCCTGCTGGTGGTTATACAGGCAATGTGATCAATGGAGGCGCAATCAATACCATTCCCGACACAGTGAATGCTGCGGGCGTAGCCGGAGCCGACGGCATCCCCGACAACAGCAGCGGCAGCGCAAACGAGGACCCTCATTTTATCGTACCGTTAACCGTATTTGATACGCTGGGAAATGAGTACAAGCTGAATGTTAGTTTCTGGAAAAACTTTACTGAAACAACCACCGGGACGCCTCCTGTCACCACTACAACCTGGTATTACTCGGTAGATGGCAGCGACACTGCCACCCCAACCAACGCAACAGGGTTTATCCAGTTTAACAGTGACGGCAAGATTATGTCAAATGATCCGACAAATTACAATACAAAGCCGACGATCACGCTGACCCCAAATGCAGCTGTGGGTTCTTCCGCTTTTACCTTCGAACTGAACTTTGATAAACTGTCCATGTATGCAGACGACAGCTCGGTAAAGCCCACACAGGTGGACGGATACGCGCCGGGAACCCTTACCTCTTTCAGTATCGGCAGCGATGGCGTTCTAACCGGTGTTTACAGCAATGGCCGCCAGCAACCCCTCGGTTTGGTTGCTCTAGCCGTTTTTGATAATGCGGCAGGACTGCAAAAGGCAGGAAGCAATCTGTTTCTGCCAACATCCAATTCGGGTGATTTTTCAAGGGCATTTAGGCCCGGAACCGAAGGTGCAGGCAGCCTGAACCCCGGTACGCTGGAAATGTCCAATGTAGACCTGGCACAGCAGTTTACCGAGATGATTGTTACTCAAAGAGGTTTCCAGGCGAACAGCCGCATTATGACGACAGCTGATGAAATCCTCCAGGAGCTTACCAACATGAAACGTTAAGCCCGATGAAATAAGGTTTATTATACCGTAAAACCCAGCCATAAATCCATTCATTGTTGAATGAAAACCGGTTTCCACAAACCGGGACCGGTTTTCATTCAATTTGTTCATCTGTCCACAGGCTGGTATGCGGGAGTGTGATGAAGGCAACATAACGGTGCTGTGAAAGGGGTGAAGGCATGATCGAGGTTTCAAGGCTGAACCATAAAACGTTCATTCTAAACTGTGACTGGATAGAAACTGTGGAAGCGACACCCGACACCGTAATAACCCTGACAAATGGTAAAAAGTACGTAGTTGCTGAAAAGGTTGAACAGGTTATAGAAAAAGTGATAGAATATAAACAAAAAGTATTTAACCGTCTTATTTTATAATTTCACAGGGATGTGAGGTGTTCCATTTGGAAGGGAAAAGCACTTATACAATTTTGTTGGCCATTATTGCGGTGTTAACGCTGGCATTGGCTGTGCTGATTATTTTTCTGTTCATTTCCTATAACCCCAATCAGCAGGCCCAAACCGATACGCCGCCAACAAACGCGCCTATCACCGAGCGTGTGGTGGCAGACGATGAAATGCTGGAGTTTAAACTCTTTGAAGGCAAGGAGAAAATGTTCGCGCTTAAGGCTGAGAAGGAGAATCCCGACTCCATCGTAATGGTGTCTGTCACGATTAAATGTGACGCAGGCCCTAAAAAGAAGAAGGGGGAAGAGATTACGGCCAGGGTCAATGGCTACCTTAGCGAATTGGAGGAATCGGTCGGAGATTATTTCGCAGCAATGACCCTTACAGAAGCCAAGGAACTGGAGACCCGCTACAAGGCACGGGACGATTTATTAAACACCTTCAACGAGATCCTTAATGCCAACAAACAGGAAAAGGAAAAGGTTGTTTACAGGGTTACCCTGCAAATGTTCCCACAATAAATTCTTTTCCAAAGGGGGGAACTTAGCCCGTGGGAGATATTCTTTCCCAAAATGAAATAGATGATTTGCTGGCGCAGCTAAGTACCGGAGAAATCAACGCCCAGGAATTCAAAAGAGAAAACACTGAAAAGAAAATCAAGGAGCATGACTTCAAAAGGCCCAGTAAATTCGCAAAGGATCATTTGAGAACCATGCAGATCATTAATGAAAACTATGCGAGGCTCATTACCAATTTTCTTTCGGGTTATCTGCGAACCTTGGTGCAGGTGGATGTGATCTCCATGGAAGCGTTGCAGTATTCCGAGTTTACAAATTCCATTGCCAACCCTGCCGTGCTGGGAATCGTTAACTTTAATCCCCTGCCTGGCAGCATTATCTTCGATTTTTCACCTGCGATTGCCTACGCGCTAATCGAAAGAATACTGGGCGGCAAGGGAAACGGCATTGATAAAATCCGTGGATTTACCGAAATAGAAATCGCCATTTTAATGCGCATCATTTCCCAGATGCTATCATTCATGAGAGAACCCTGGGAAAACGTAGCACCAATCAGACCCACACTGGACAGAATTGAGACCAATGCGCAGTTTGCCCAGATCATGAACCCTACTGAAATGATTGCACTGGTTACCTTTCAGGCCAAGGTGGGTGAGGTCGAGGGTTTGATGAACCTCTGTATACCCCATATGGTTGTTGAACCGGTTATGTCAAAGCTCAGCACAAAAATCTGGTTCTCGATGATTGAAAAGGGAATCACCGAGGAAACAAGGCAGTCTTTGCGTTTAAAGGTAGAAGATACAAGGGTTCCGATCATTGCGGTTCTTGGCAAGACAGAGTTGATGGTTTCCGAGTTTTTACAGCTGCAGACAGGGGATGTCTTGTCCTTGAGAACACCGGTGGATGGTGACATGGAAGTGATGGTCGGAGACTTACATAAATTCAATGCCAAACCTGGTGTAAAGAATAAGAAAACAGCGGTAAAGGTTACACAGGTTATCGGAAGGGAGGATGAATAGATGGGCGACATGTTATCACAGGCTGAAATAGACGCGTTGCTTAGCGGCGCACTCACCATGGATGATGAACCAAAGTCTCCCGAACCCGTTGACGTTGTTAGCCTGACCCCGCGTGAAGTTGACGCATTGGGCGAAATCGGGAACATTAGCATGGGAACTTCTGCCACGACGCTATATACCTTATTGGGGCAGAAGGTTATGATTACCACCCCCAAGGTTTCAGTAACAACCTGGGACGAGCTTTCCAGGCAGTATCCTCAGCCTTATGTGGCAGTCAAGGTTCAATATACAAATGGTCTTAGCGGGGACAATCTGCTGGTGATGCAGGAACAGGATGTTAAAATAATCACCGATCTGATGATGGGCGGAACCGGTCGCATCGAGCCCGGTACCGAGTTGTCCGACCTGCATTTAAGCGCAATCAGCGAGGCCATGAACCAAATGGTCGGATCAGCAGCTACGTCGCTGTCTTCCATGTTCGACAAAAGGGTTGACATTTCACCACCTGAATCGATGCTGATCGACCTGTCCAAAAAAAGCAGCAGCATCGTATTTGAAGAAGGGAAACAAATTGTAAAGATAGAGTTCTCTTTAAAAGTAGGCAATCTGATCGACAGCCTGATCATGCAGCTGCTGCCGCTTACCTTTGCCCAGGATCTGGTCGAGAACCTGTTCAAAAAAGTCAGCAGTTTACCCGAAGAGAGCAAGCCTGCCGCAGCAAAACCCGCCGCAAAGCCGGCCCCGGCGCCCGAGCCGCGTGCCGTTCCTCAACAACCGCAGGCAGCACCGCATCCGCAGCCCATGTACAACCAGCCCGATCCCTATTCGGTTGGTTATCAAATGCCTTACATGCCCCAGCCTCAGCACCCGCAAACCCCAATCAATGTTCAGCCGGCACAATTTCAGTCCTTTGAAATGGCAGCGCCAGCCCTGGAAATACAAAACATTGGTCTGCTGATGGATGTTCCGCTGCAAATTACAGTAGAATTGGGCAGAACCAGCAAGAAGATCAAAGAAATTCTTGAGTTTGGGCAAGGCTCCATCATCGAATTGGACAAGCTTGCCGGCGAACCGGTGGATATACTGGTCAATGGCAAGAATATTGCTAAGGGTGAAGTGGTAGTTATCGACGAAAGCTTTGGTGTGAGAATAACTGACATCATTCATCCATCAAAAAGGCTTTGATTTACATAAGAATTCATTATATAATGAAGATAGAGTGTATAAAGAGAGGGTTCAAAGTATGGCGAATATACTGATCGTTGATGATGCAGCATTTATGAGAATGATGATAAAAGACATTCTCTCCAAAAATGGCTATACGGTGATAGGCGAGGCTGAGAACGGAAGCAAGGCAATCGAGAAATTCAAGGAACTGGCACCGGATTTGGTGATCATGGACATCACCATGCCTGAAATGGACGGAATACAGGCTGTCAGGCAAATTAAGGGGCTTAGTCCCGATGCAAAGATCATCATGTGTTCCGCCATGGGACAGCAGGCAATGGTTATCGAATCCATACAGGCCGGAGCGCGTGACTTTATTGTAAAACCGTTCCAGGCTGAAAGGGTTATTGAAGCCGTTAAAAAGGTGGTTGGTTAAGAAAGGTAGCCCATGTTTTTTGAATTGGCGGGTTATATCCTCATTTTTGGTGCGATTTTATATCTGGCGTATATTGCCACACGGCTTGTGGGCAAAAAAACGTCGGCCTCCATGCAATCCAGGCATATGCAGGTGATCGAGCAAATCAGCCTGGGTCTGGACAGAAGGTTGTTGCTAATACGGGTTGGTTCCGAGTACTTTGTGTTTTTGTGCGGTAAAAAGGAGTTCAAGCAGGTGGCCAGGGTAAACCTGGACAAGGAAGAAGTCCAGGAGCAGGCAGAAGAAAAAAGTGCGGAGTCTCCCGTTTTTGATTTCAGGCAAATTTTCGACAGGGTTGCTCACAACCAGAAAAACAAAAACAGACCAATGACAAAAAGCCCGGAAAACAGTGAGTCTGTTGCAAAGAAGGATGTCCTTCAGCACAACATCCGAAAGCTCGAGCAATTACGGGATAAAAGCTACGATAAGGAAGTATAACCATTCATGTCTAAAAAGAAGAAGAGAATATTATTTTTAGCCAGTATTATTTTCCTCATGGTTGTTTTCTGCATCAGCGTTTATGCAGAACCGGGCATCTCCATTTCGGACGAGGGTATTACCATCACCTCCACCGACGATCCGGAGGAAATTTCCAACAGCATCAAGCTGCTGCTTTACCTGACGGTGCTTTCCATTTTGCCGTCCATTCTTATCATGATGACTTCCTTTACACGTATCATCATTGTGCTCTCTTTCCTGCGCAATGCCATGGGAACGCAGCAAATGCCTCCCAATCAGGTTCTTATCGGTCTGGCGCTGTTCTTAACGCTGTTTATCATGTCCCCAGTATTAACCGATCTGAATGAACAGGCCCTGAAACCCTTTTCAGCAAACGAAATTACGATGGAACAAGCCATTGACAATGCATCCGGGGTCATGAAGGATTTTATGCTGAATAAAGCTAAAACCCGTGAAAAGGATTTGGCATTGTTTGCAAATATTGCCGGGGTGGATGCACCGGAGGACATCAACGATCTGCCCCTGACGGTTGTGATCCCCGCCTTTATCATCAGCGAGTTAACGGTAGCGTTTAAAATTGGGTTTATGCTCTATATCCCCTTTCTGGTCATCGATATGGTTGTTGCTAGCACGCTGATGTCCATGGGAATGATGATGCTGCCACCGGTGATGATATCCCTGCCCTTTAAAATTCTGCTATTTTTGCTGGTGGACGGCTGGAACCTGACGGCGGGCACACTCATCCGATCATTTGGGTAGCGTGCCCATGGAGATGGTTCTTTTTAGCATAAGACATCTTTTTACCAAACGGTAAAACACATCTTTTTGCCAAAACGGCAAAACACATCTTTTTGCCAAACGGCAAAAAATGTGATGTGATGTGATGTGATGCTATGTGACAAAAAGAACTGTCCCGATGGACACAAAAAGAAAGAAAGGTGTTCTGAATGGAACAGCAAATCCTTGATACTGCACAGGATGCAGTGCTGACAATCATAAAGCTGTCAGCACCACTTTTGGGGGTGGCGCTGATCGTGGGTCTGGCAATCAGTATTTTCCAGGCTACAACTCAGATTCAGGAACAAACACTGTCGTTTGTGCCTAAAATTATTGCAGTTTTTTTGGCACTTTTTCTTTTTGGCGCGTGGATGATGACCACCATGAAGGAGTTTACGTTAAGGATATATGAAAATATCCTTCAGTTTATTTATTAGTTTGTCGGGACGGTTCTTCCCGACACATGGTCACATAGGAGAAAACCATGACCATACCGCTGGATTTCCTGCTTGATCTGTGGGATGTTTTTTTACTGATATTTGTGCGTATGACCGGGCTGTTCGTCGTATCTCCCGTTTTTGGGAGACAGAACATACCGGTTTATTTTAAGGTGGGCTTTTCATTTCTTACGGCAGTCCTGCTAACCTATAGTATCCCCATGCCCGATTTGGCTGAATATAACAGCATGGCCGCTTTTATTTTCTTAATCGCAAAAGAGTTTCTAATCGGTCTTGCTCTGGGGTATATCTCCTACTTGGTCATCACCGCGATCTACCTTGCCGGGCAGATGATCGACATGCATATCGGCTTTGGCATGGTCAGTGTTTTCGACCCCATGAGCAATATCCAGATTCCAGTTACTGCAAACTTTTACTTCATCCTGACAATGCTTATGTTTTTAGCCATTGACGGGCATCACCTGCTGATTTACACCCTTACCGACAGCTTTAGGGTGTTGCCGCTGAACAGTTCCCTGGTCTATGACAGCACTATGCTTGATTTTTTCATCAGGGTTTTTTCTTCCGTGTTTGTGATAGGCTTTAAGATTGCTGCACCGGTAACAGCAGCAGTTTTTATTGCGGATGTGTCTCTGGGGGTCATTGCCCGGGCGGTTCCTCAGGTGAATGTTTTTGTAATTGGAATGCCGTTAAAAATTTTACTGGGCCTTCTGGTCATACTCTTTACGCTAACTGCCTTCAGAAGTGTTGTTCATGTGCTGATGGGCGGCATGCATAATGAAATGACGCGCTTTATGGAAATTCTGGGAGGAGGGGCGTGACATGTCTGTTATCACTGCATGGATGATGATAGTCCGCAAAGCAATGAACACCATTCAACGCAAGATCTTCCTCAGTTTTGGAACGGGCAGTGATACGCCAATTACTATGAACCTTCAGCTATTTGCGGGCGAAGGTGAAAAAACCGAAAAGGCGACGCCGAAGAGAAAGCAGGATGCCCGAAAAAAAGGCCAGGTGCTGCAGAGCAAAGAAATTTCTTCAGCCCTGGTTCTATTAATCGTCTTTCTTTCGCTGAAGCTTCTAGGAAATTACATGTACACGGAAATAACGGCCTTCTTCCGTCTGTTTATCAACGACCTGGCCATTACCTTCGACTCGCACTCGGCCAGTGAGATCCTCAACCTTCTGGGAATCGTCATGATACAGCTTTTAAAAATCGTGGGTCCTATATTCGGCATTGCGGTGGTGGTTGGGGTTGTGGCAAACTTTGCCCAGGTGGGCACTTTGTTTACCATGGAAACAATAAAGCCCAAGTTCAGCAATCTCAACCCAGTCAACGGCATTAAAAGAATTTTTTCAGCGAGGGGTCTGGTCGAGCTGGTCAAATCCATGATGAAGATTGCCGTGGTGGGGATTGTGGCATGGCAAAGCCTAAGAGACGAAGAAAGAAGCATCGTAAAGCTGATGGATCTGGATTTGATCTCAGGTGCCGGGTATATCTTTTCCACCGCCATTGATATCGCGGTGAAAATCTGTGTGATCATGGTCATTATCGGTGTGCTTGATTTTGGTTATCAATGGTGGCAGTATGAGAAGGATTTAAAGATGACGAAGCAGGAAATCAAGCAAGAATATAAGGAAATGGAAGGAAACCCTGAAATAAAGCAGAAAATAAAGCAAAAGCAGCGTGAGGTTTCCATGCGAAGGATGCTCAGCGAGGTGCCCAAGGCTGATGTGGTTATTACGAACCCCACGCACTTTGCCATTGCCATCCGTTATGATCCCCAAAAGGCACCTGCACCAATCGTCATCGCAAAAGGCCAGGACTACCTTGCCCTGCGGATTAAGGATGTTGCAAAAGCAAACGGGGTTGAAACCGTCGAGAATAAACCCCTCGCACAGGCACTGTTCAAAGCCGTTGAAATAGGCAAGCAGGTACCGCCAGAGCTGTACCAGGCCGTAGCCGAAATTCTGGCATTTGTTTACCAGCTGAAGGGCAAGCTTCCTGCACAGGCTTAAGTCGCCAAGCGTGATGCTTCTTCATGATTGTGTCAGCAAGTAACTGGATAACGAATGCGAGTCACCCGCTATCTCTCATCGAGTTTAATCAAGAACAGCCAGTGAATAATAGGAAGCCATTAATCGAGTTTCAGCTTGAAAGTGGTTGACAATGAATGTACTATTAAAGGGGTTACTTCAATTATAGGAGGAGCTAAGCCTTTGGATCATAAACACATTGACGCTTTTGACTATCTCCGTTTCTTTGCGATGAGTGCTGTTATTTTCATGCACGTTGCATCCGGACCATTACGCAGCCCCGGCGGTATTGGCTGGATGCTGCTTAACCCTTTTGTCAGCCTGGCTTTTACTGCGGTACCGCTGTTTTTCATGATGTCGGGATATCTGCTGATGACCAGTGCAAAAACTGCGGAGGTTTCAACGCTGAAGGCTCGCCTTCCCAGGCTGATCGTCCCGCTGGTTTTTTGGTCTGTTGTCGCCTGCGGATGGGAAGCCTGGCGGGATCGGCAGAGCCTGCAGTGGCTTATAAACAAACTGATTTCAATGATAAGAGGCCCGGTAGCGGTTCATTTCTGGTTTATGTATACCCTGATAGCCATGTACCTCATCTCACCATTTTTGTACAGGTGCTTTCATAACCTTCCGAATGACGGGCGAAAATGGTTGGGTATTTTACTGGGGTTGATCCTCCTGACGAGCATGGTGTCACTGGCTCTGCCCGAGAAGCTTGCAGTCTATGCATCGGTTAAGCCGCTGGAAGAGCTGCGCTTCTTCAGCGGACATCTGTGTTCATTCCTGATAGGATGGCTGCTTGGCACAATTGAACGCAAGATTCCCAACCGGTGGCTGATTCTGACCGCTCTGGCAATTTGGGGTTTGATCTCCGCCGGCACCTGGTATTTGACAAGCACCTCCGGTGCTTATGATTCAAGTTTTCAGACTCAATCAGGCGGCTTCGAGATATTACTGGCGGCATGTCTGTTCCTTCTGGCCATGCAGAATCTGAAACAAAGCCCCAGGTTTTTAAAATTCTTTGCACCATTAACCTTTGGTATATATCTGATGCATAATATACTCAATTCGATGCTGTCCCATTTTGGTATGGTACCTTCCGGGTTTACGACCACCTGCGTTAAATCCCTGGTGGTTCTTGCAGGTTGCACCGGGTTTGTTGCATTGGCTGGGTTAATCAAGCCATTGCGCTTTTTTACCACCGGCAACCGTTAAGTCTGAAGCCTTCTGGCGGTTGAATTACCAGGCTGGAAAGGCCATAAAACCATCCAACTGACACAGGAAAGGCGAATGGAATGAAAACGCTGTTGGTCGCTATTAATTCACAATATGTTCATTCGAATTTAGCTGTGCGCTATCTCAAAGCAGCTTGCAGTAAGCCTTGTGGAGAGGTAACCATCATGGAGTTTTCTATAAATGAAGCTCTGATGCATATTTTCTCGTCCATTGTCCGTGAAGCACCGGATGTTGTTGCTTTTTCATGCTATATATGGAATATTGAGCTGGTTGTTAAATTGTGCTCGGACTTAAGAAAATCCAATCCGGAAATCATCCTCATCGCTGGAGGCCCTGAAGTAAGCTTTGATCAAGGAGGGTTCCCGGAAGGTTGCCTGGACTACCTGATAGCGGGTGAGGGTGAGGAGAAGCTTCCTTTTCTGCTTCAGCGTCTGAATTGCAAAGGAACCCCCGACAGCACCGAAACAAGCTGGCTACAAAGCTTTACCACGGTAGAAAGTCTGGAAACGCTTCCTTCGCCATACTCTGCGGGCTTGAAGCTTGAGAACAGAATTGCTTATATCGAAGCGTCCCGGGGCTGCCCGTTCCGCTGTGCCTATTGCATTTCTTCAATCACCGGGGGTGTAAGGTATTTCCCGTTGAAGCAGGTGTTTGCAGCGATTGAGATTTTAGTCGGAAGCGGAACCCGCATTATCAAGTTTGTGGACAGAACCTTTAACGCCAATGAGCAGAGGGCTCTTAAGATATGGAACCATTTGCTGCAATATGCGCATCAGGGAATTGTGTTTCATTTCGAGATTGATCCGGGTTTGCTTTCGGAAAATATGCTGAACTGTCTTGGAAAAATGCCGGCAGGTTTGGTTCAGCTTGAGGCAGGCATACAATCCATTCATCCCGAAACCCTTGAAGCAGTGCATCGCCCCCGGCAGATCGAGAAGGCCCTTCAGTCGCTGAGCAGGGTGATTTCCTATGGAAATATTCACATACATGTTGATTTAATTGCAGGCCTGCCTTATGAAAGCTATTCAAAGTTCAGGCAATCCTTTAACCTGGTAATGGGGCTTCACGCGCATCATTTTCAACTGGGTTTTTTAAAGCTGCTGCATGGTTCGGCCATAAGGCAGCATGCCTGTCAGTATGATTACCAGTACAGAGCATACCCGCCCTATGAGGTAATCTCCAGCCGCGATATCAACGCGCGGGAAATGATCCGGCTAAAAGACATTGAAGCCTGTGTGGAGCTGTTTAATAATTCCGGACGTTTTGTCATGACCTTCAATTGGATTGAAAAGCAGCTGAAAATAATGGATTACTTTACTTTTTATGAATCTCTTTCTTCGTTCATGCGCAGCAGGGGGGAGCTTGACAGGCCTGTTAAAGCAGTGGATCTGTACCGGATTCTGCTTGAATTCATCCAACAGAGTTTACCTGCTTTATCCGATGAAGTTTGTGAACTGATGCGTCTGGATTACCTGTGTTCTTTTAAAAACCCTTCTGTTCCGCTTTTTTTACGCCGCAATCCAGATGCAGATCCAATACAGCATAAGCAAAAAAGAATAGAAAAATACAGCAGCACTTTGGAAAAGACGCTTCCGCGGCTTTTGCACCATTCCATTGACAGCATCTGGAGACAGATCCATATTGACGAGTTTCACTTTCCTGTCGGGTTTGAATTTCCGAAAAATGCAGTAATTGTGGTTGATTTCGGTGAAATATCTCCGGTTACGGATCGAGCAACTGCATATTTGCTTGACAGCCCCGGCTGAGTATTGGTCAGAGCCTGAACATGGAAGAAAAAAAGGGCTGCAACAGTTGGATTGGCAGGAATGCCATAAAGGGTGAGGCCGTAGAAAGAACAGGTAAATGATTTCTCTTTGAAAAATCTGTTTATGATGCATACTTCTATCTTTGTAATTCGTATCTATAAACAGAACCTTCTTTTGATTCATGTATTTGCACACAATTCTTTGAGTTGTTATAATGGAAGAGCATTAGGTCAGGACGAAAAGCTGAAATCGGGTATTTTTTCGAGTTCTAATCCGTTTTTCATCCATTTCTAATGTTACCCCATAAGAAATATAATTTATGATAGTGCATTACATGCTATAAAAAGTTATAATAAGAGTGAAGCGAATTTTGACTGGAGACGAAAAATGAACGTATTGTTTTATATTTTTTTCTATTCATTGCCCTATCATTTTTCGCCGGATCAAAACGAATTTTAGGCTGGAGAAGTAAGATGAGAACCTTAAGTGTGGTATTGTCCCTGGTAATTGCCTTTACGTTTTTTGCGATGTTCCTGCAGGGGTTTCAAAGCTCATTGTTTGTTGCTGCCGGTGCAGGGCTTGTGTCGTTTATTGGTGGCATGCTGATGTTTTCCTCTGCAAAAAAGGGCAAAGCCAATGCAAAGCAGCCGGCAGCCAGGCCTGCACCGAAACAAAATAAAAAGCCCACTCCCAAACCCGATGACGAAGAGCTCGTTTTCGAGGGGATGACCCGTGCAGAGTTCAGGCGGATCATTAATGACGGACGGGATCAGATTAAGCGTATCGAGGATATCGGCCTGAAGATCATGAAGCATGATGTCCGTGTGAACATATTGGAGATCTGTACCACGGCAACAGATATTTTTGATGATTTCGTCAAGGACCCTAAAGACATCAAGGAAGCCCGCCGCTTTACCCTATATTATCTGGATACCACAGAACGGATTGTTACGAAGTATTATCAGCTGGGCAATGCTCCTTATCTGTCCCAGGATGCTAAAACAACCCTGAAAAATGTTGAGCAGACTCTGGACATGATCAAGGATACATTCCGCAAGCAGCTGAAGAAACTTACTGAAAATGATGTTCTGGATCTTGACGCAGAAGTAAAAGTATTGCAAAATACCATTAAGCAGGAAGGAATTTAGTGACAGTGTCTTTAAATAATGGGGAGGATGTAAGAATGGAAGAGATAAAAATCGCCAACACGCTCACACAACAACAGACACAGCAAATGGAAGAAATGAGAATATGGGAGGCATTATCCCATGAGGATCAGCAAAAGGTTTCCGAAGTGAAGGAAACCATCGATGTCAACAACACGCAGGCCATTCTCCAATATGGTATTCAGGCCCAGAGCAGCATTTCCGGGTTTTCCGACACTGTTCTTTCTCAAATCCGCAGTAAGGACAGCGGTCATGTTGGTGAAGTACTTACCGACCTGATGGTCAAGGTGAAGGAACTGGATGTGGACAGCCTGGGTGAAAATGAAGGGTTGTTTACAAAGCTGTTTGGAAATGTGAAGGCCAAGGCTCAGAAGTTCGTACTGCAATATGATAAGCTGAGTGTCCAAATAGACAGGATTATCGATGAGCTGGAAAAAGCCAGAATGCAGCTGCTGAAAGATATAACCCTTCTGGACGGCCTGTATGAGAAAAACCTGGAATACATGCATCAGCTGGATGTATATATTCTGGCAGGCTCTTTAAAGCTTACCGAAATTAATGAGAAGATTCTTCCCGAACTGAAGGCAAAAGCAGAGCAAACCAATAACGCGGCAGATGCACAAAAAGTGAAGGACATGCTCAGCCTTGCAAACCGTTTTGAAAAGAAGCTGTACGATCTGAAGCTCAGCCGGATGATCGCCATTCAAACAGCCCCGCAGCTTCGCCTGATCCAAAGCAATGACCAGACCCTGGTTGAAAAAATACAAAGCTCCATCCTCAACACCATTCCATTGTGGAAGAACCAAATTATCATTGCGATGACACTCTTCCGCCAGGAAAAAGCCCTGAAAATGCAGGCAGAAGTTAATAAAACCACCAACGAGCTGCTGTCCAAGAACTCTGAAATGCTGAAGGTAAATTCCATTGAGGTGGCCAGGGAGTCTGAAAAGGGTATCGTGGAAATGGAAACCCTGAAAAAGGTGAATGGCGACCTGATCGAAACCATCGAGGAAACCTTGCGCATTCAGCAGGAAGGCAGGGCAAAACGCCAGGCAGCCGAAGCCGAGATCAGGACGATGGAAAGCGATCTGAAGAAGAAGCTGATGGAAGTAAAAGATTTTTAACCTTATGCGGTTCATGGAGTATCGCCTTTTAGGCTATGAATGTGATGGGCGATGGTTTGAAGGGATAAGGAAGCAGTTTCCTGAATCTTGTCAGGAAGGCTCAGCCCATTGAAAACGAATTCATTTTATTATCTCGGCCCGGAGGGTTATTCTTAGGGGGCTTTAATCTTGAAAATATCGGCATAGTTTGGTATGTGTTACCGGCTATGCCGATTATTTTTGTTTACGGGTGGATGTAGGAACCTCCTCTTGCTGCGTTCAGAGTCCCTGCAGGCGTCTGGCTGCCGGTGCCAGAAGTCATAAGAACAGCTGTAACTGCTGCCGATTGTCCCCAAAGCCTTGCGCACAGCCTGCGTTCACAAAAAGCAACTTGGTTTGTCCCGAGGCTTCAGTGTTTTCCATGAATTCTATTGACATTCTAGCTCTAATGCGTTAGACTTTAAACAGACTCTATTGCATTAGAGAAAGGAACAATTAATATGGAAACACCGAAAGTATTTGAGAGCGAATATCGCTTTTGCCTTATTTTGTGGGAACATGAGCCTATCGGAAGCGGCGAGCTTGTAAAACTGTGTAAAAAGAAGCTTGACTGGAAACCCACCACCACATATACAGTCATTAAACGCCTTTCCGAACGTGGTATTCTAAAAAACGAAAACTCAATCGTATCTTCGTTAATATCAAAGGATGAAGTACAGGCTGCAGAGATCGATGAGCTTGTAGAAAAGAAATTTGAGGGTTCGCTGCCGGCTTTTATTACTGCATTTACAAAACACAAGCAGATATCACATAAGGAGATCGATGAAGTACAGAAAATGATTGACCAATACAGGAAGAGGGATCGCAATGACTGATGTATTTTTAAAGCTTATCAACATGAGCATCTCCGCAAGCTGGCTTGTGCTTGTTGTGGTCATTATAAGATTATTACTAAAAAAGGCGCCGAAATGGCTGAATCCTGTGCTATGGGGAATCGTTGGTCTCAGGCTCATTCTGCCCTTTTCCATCGAAAGCATCCTGAGCCTGATCCCCAGTGCGGAAACAATCAGCCCGGAAGTTATTTACTCTCAGCAACCGGCAATCCATAGCGGTATTCCGGCATTAAACAGCGTGGTCAATCCCATCATTACCGAATCTTTTGCCACTAATCCTATAACCAGTGCAAGTCCACTGCAAATATGGATTCCAATCGCTGCTATCGTTTGGATTGTTGGCACAACCGCCATGCTTATCTACACGGTTATCAGTTATCTAAATCTAAACAAGCGGGTAAAGACCGCCGTGTTGTTTCGAGATAACATCTACCAGAGTGAAAATGTTGCATCGCCCTTTGTGCTCGGCATATTGCATCCCCACATATATCTACCATTTAGTATAAACGAAAAAGATATGAATCCTGTGATCGCCCATGAGCAGACGCACATGAAGCGGCGTGATCATTGGATCAAGCCATTTGGTTTCTTACTGCTTGCTTTGTACTGGTTTAATCCTGTGCTATGGGCGGCGTACATTCTTCTCTGCCGGGATATTGAACTCGCCTGTGATGAGGGGGTCATCAAAGAATTGTGCGCGGATCAGCGGGCGGATTATTCAGATGCACTACTTTCATGCAGTGTGTCACGACGGATGATTGCTGCCTGTCCGCTCGCTTTCGGAGAGATTAGTGTGAAAGAGAGGGTGAAAAACGTGCTGAACTATAAAAAGCCTGCTTTCTGGCTTGTCATCGTTGCTGTTGTCATCTGTATGGTCCTGGCTGTATGCTTTCTAACAAATCCAAAGAAGGATCCAATCTCTTTCAGTAATATTCAGATAACCTGGGCTAACACATTAGATATGAGACCTAATGAGCCAAAATCGTACACTTTGAATGAAGCAGAGCTTGGTGAACTAAAGGACCGCCTGCGGGAATTGAAAATTGGCAGAAAAAATAATGATTATGGCGGCTTTTCGCCGATGTATTCACTGTCAATAAAAGCGCAAGGCATGGAGCAGTTCATGATTGCAAGCTACAACAGCGATGGCACTCATGTAGGTTTGATGCATCAGGGGGAATTTTACCGCATTGAGAATGAAGATTTTTCAAAATACCTCAGCAACATCTGTGCCGGGAGCAGCAGAACTGAAGCAGCCGGTGATAAAAGCAGGCTATCCCTTAATGATGTAATTATACTTTCTCAAAAAGGAGAAGAACTCTCGTGGGAAGATTTTGAGCAGTTTACTTATGTGGAAACCGGCTTTGGCCTCTATATTCGTGTTTATGAAATCAATCTTTTGTTCTCACTTTGGATAGGTGGCATTCCAGACAAAGAACCAATGTATATCACCCTTCGCACCAATACAGAGCCGGAGGATGCGATAGACATTCGAACAGAGGATGTAACGTCCTTCATCAGCAAACACAAAGATGATCTATCCGAATCAACCCTCTTCCGTGAATACAGGTTCGACGATTCGGAGGATATTATGAAAACTGCTGGGGTAATCCTTAATGAAGATGGAACTTTTACCTTTCACTTTTCACCTCTGAGCAGTTATCTCGGATATGGCACTTATCGGTTCTATAATAACAGACTGACTTTGAATACAGATGATGGATATTATACCTACGTATTTGACATGGTAGAGGATACGCTTGTTTTCGATGCCGATGCTTCCTCAGAACGGGTGTGGATGTCTGGCATAACAGATGGTTCGGTGTTTAAGTAATATGTATAGAACAAACAGGTATTGCCGGAAAATTTGCTTTATCTTGACACCAGGCTGTCCGGTCGGGTATAATGATGGTCAAATAGTTGAAAAGCATTGACCGGAAAGAGTAGGCAGGTACAAGCCTTACAGAGAGCGAAGTACAGGTGGAAGCTTCGCAGGAAGGCCTTCTGAAAATCCTCCGGTAGCTGTAAGCTGAAACAGCAGTAGGCAAACCGGCCGGGGCCGTTATACCCCGCACAAGCGACGGACAAAGGTCCGTAATTTGGGTGGTACCGCGTAAGCTAGCCTTTCGTCCCATGGGGATGAAGGGTTTTTTTATGTTCAATAATTTTTGGAAACACTATGGTTATATTGTGATAAACAATGCTTATGGCAATGAATGATGGAGGAAATGAAATGGACTACGGAAAAACATTGAATCTGCCGAAAACTGAATTCCCGATGCGGGGGAACCTGCCTCAGAAGGAACCCGATATTCTGAAGCAATGGTATGAAACCGACATATACCAAAAGCGCCTTGAAAGAAATGAAGGCCATGAAAAGTTTGTCCTTCATGACGGCCCTCCGTATGCCAATGGTGGAATTCACCTGGGCACCGCGTTGAACAAGGTGTTAAAGGATATCATTCTTCGATATTATGACATGAAAGGTTATTATACCCCCTATGTGCCGGGCTGGGACACCCACGGTCTTCCCACTGAAAACCGTGCCATCAACGAGCTGGGGCTGAACCGGCACGAGGTGGGCCCGGTCAAGTTCCGTAAAGCCTGTGAAGGAATCGCACGCAAATACCTGGATATACAGCGCGAAGCCTTTAAAAGGCTGGGTGTTGTGGGGGACTGGGATAATCCGTACATCACGCTGCTGCCTGAATTTGAAGCAAAGCAAATTGAAGTGTTCGGAAAAATGGCCGAGCGCGGCTGCATCTATAAGGGCCTTCGCCCGGTATACTGGTGCCCGGTATGTGAAACCGCTCTGGCTGAAGCTGAAATTGAGTATCAGGATGTGCGTGGCCAGTCTATCTACGTCAAGTTCGCCGTAAAGGATGATAAAGGCAAGCTTGCCGGAATCGTGGACAGTCTTGATAAAACCTATGTGGTGATCTGGACCACCACCACCTGGACACTTCCAGGAAATGTGGCTATTTCTGTGAATCCTGATTTTACCTACTCAGTGCTGAAAGCCGGGAATGAAACCTTTATCATGGCAAGGGAACTGGCTGACGACTGCATGAAACTTGCTGGAAAAGGCGATTATCAGGTTCTGGGTGAGCTGATGGGCAGCGATATGGAGTATATGGTTTGCCGCCACCCGTTTTTGGACAGGGATTCGCTGGTGATCACAGGTGACCATGTCACCCTGGATGCCGGCACCGGTTGTGTTCATACCGCTCCCGGTCATGGCGTGGAAGACTTTGTTGTATGTAAAAAATATGATACCCTGCCGGTCGTTGTACCTGTAGATGGAAAGGGTATCCTGACACAGGAAGCAGGTCAGTTTGCCGGCCTGACTTATAAGGATGCCAACAAAGCAATCTGTAAACATTTAAAGGAAACCGATGCTCTGCTGGCCGACGCGATGATCGATCACACTTACCCGCACTGCTGGCGCTGTAAAAACCCTGTTCTGTTCCGTGCGACCGAGCAGTGGTTCATCTCTGTAGAGAAATTTAAGAAGGAAGCCCTGGAAGCCATTAAGGAAGTCCGCTGGATCCCGGATTGGGGAATGGAGCGCATCTCAAAAATGGTCGCAGACAGAAATGACTGGTGCATCTCCAGGCAGAGAATGTGGGGCGTACCCATTCCGATTTTCTATTGTAACGAATGCGGGAAAGAGATCATCAACAAAGACACCATTCAAGCGGTTCAGGAACTGTTTGCAAAGGAAGGCTCCACAGCCTGGTTCGCGAAGGAAGCCCATGAGATCCTGCCTGAACATATCCGATGCTCCTGCGGGCATAATACCTTCCGAAAGGAAACCGACATCATGGATGTTTGGTTTGATGCGGGCTCAACCCATGCAGGTGTTCTGGAAGCAAGGCCTCAGCTTTCCTGGCCAGCCGACATGTATCTGGAAGGCAGTGATCAGCATCGGGGCTGGTTCCAGTCTTCACTGCTGACAGCGGTTGCAACAAAGGGCAAGGCCCCGTATAAACAGGTTTTGACCCATGGCTATGTCGTAGACGGCCAGGGCCGGAAAATGTCCAAATCCCTGGGCAACGGAATAGATCCGATGGATATTGTCAACCAATATGGCGCTGACATCCTCAGGTTGTGGGTAGCATCGTCGGATTATAAAACCGATATCCGGATTTCCAACGATATCATTAAGCAATTGGCTGAAAGCTACCGTAAAATCCGCAATACGGCCCGCTTTATCCTTGGCAGTATTGACGATTTCAAGCCTGAAACGATGATGGTGTCCTATGCGCAAATGGAAGAGATCGACCAGTGGGCACTGATGCAGCTAAACAACCTGATCCAAACCGTTGAAGACGCGTTTTCACGGTATGAATTCCATGGCTTTATTCATAACATTCACAGCTTCTGTGTACTGGACATGAGCAATTTCTACCTGGATGTGACCAAGGACAGGTTGTATGCATCCAAGACTGACGACGTAAAACGTCGTTCCGGTCAAACAGCCATGTATATCATTCTTGATGCGCTTGTTCGCATGCTGGCACCGGTTTTGGCCTATACCAGTGAAGAGATCTGGAAATACATGCCTCACACAGGGGATGATAATGCGCAGAGCATTCAGCTGAACAGCTGGCCAAAGATCAATGAAGAATATGTAAACCCAGCCCTGCAGGAAAAGTGGGATCGTCTGCACCAAATTCGGGATGAAGTTTTGAAAGCCCTTGAGAATGCAAGGAATGAGAAGGTTATCGGCTCCTCTCTTGAGGCCGGTGTTCGCATAAAAGCATCCGGTGCCGATTATTCCTTCCTGAACGAAAACAAAGATATTCTGCCGATGATCTTTATCGTATCCGAAGTGGCTCTTGAAGAAGACACTGCGGCAGAAGCGCTTGGTGTTCAGGTGATAAGGGCTTCCGGTGAAAAATGTGAACGCTGCTGGATATACAGCAGATCTGTCGGGAAAAATCATGATCATCCAACCTTGTGCGAACGCTGTACCGGAGTGGTTTAAGGTTATTATTTTTGAGGAACACACCAGGACGCATGGGCGAGCAGCCAGGATGTATGGGGGACACACAATGTCCCCCTTTAAAACCGGAATAACTCCAAAGGTTCATAAAGGAGAGTGCTGTTATGGATACGGCTGATTTAATCAGAAAGCTTTGTGCCATCAATGCCATGACAGGCTTTGAGAACAAGGCCTGTGAAGCAATACAGGGCTTTTTTCAGCCCGTCTGTGATAAAACATGGGTGGATTCCTTCTTCAATGTCATCGGTTACAAGAAGGGACTAGGTGAAACCCCAAAAAAAATCATGATTACAGCCCATTATGATCAAATTGGGATGATTGTATCAGGCTATGAAAAAAATGGTTTCCTGCGGGTGTCCAATCTGGGCGGTATCGACACGAAGGCATTAATGGCCAGTGAAGTGATGGTTCATGGAAAAGAAGATCTTTATGGTATCATTGGTGCGAAACCACCCCATTTACTGACTGAACAGGAAACCAAAAAGAATGTGAAAATCATAGAGCTTTTTTTGGATACAGGCTTGTCGGACGAAGAATTAAAGCAGAAGACATCCCCGGGAGACCCCATATCCATAGTCTCTGAGGTGGTTTCCATGGAAAACGGCTGCATTGCCGGTAAAAGCCTGGATAACCGCGCGGGGGTTGCTGCTTTAGTGCTGATATTAGAACAACTGCAAGCTTTAAAGCACGATAATGACATCTATGTTGTGGCTACCGTTCAGGAGGAAACCGAACTGCTGGGAGCGATCTCATCGGCCTGGAACCTGAACCCAGACCTTGCATTGGTCATCGATGTGTGCCACGGCGATATGCCCGAAGCCGACAAAAACCTGACCTACCCATTGGGAAAAGGGGTTCCCGTTGGGATAGGCCCCGCATTCCACCGACAGGAAACAAAAGCGTTGCTGGAGGTGGCTAAACAGGAAAGAATCCCCACCCAGCTTTGCATTGAACCGGGTGATCCGGGGACCGAGGCCTGGGCTATCCAGGTTTCCCACACCGGAGTTCCAACATTGGAAGCATGCATTCCGTTGCGGTATATGCATACCGGCATAGAGCTGCTGCTTGTGAAGGATATTGAACTGACAGTCGCCCTTGTTGCGAAGTATTCGGCCACACAAGCCGGTGCGGCCATTGGCTGTGTGGATTGCTGCTGATAGCCGCAAGGACCTCGGCAACCGGGAGGAATTGAAATGATCAACAAATTGATGGAACTGACCAGGCTTGATGGTATATCCGGTGATGAACAGGTTGTGCGACAGGCTATTCTGGAAGAGATCAAAAATGAGGAACTGAAGTATCAAACCGACAGCATCGGGAATCTGATTGTGAACGCAAAAACCACCGGGGAGTATCACTTCAGGGTGATGCTGTCAGCCCATATGGATGAAGTGGGCTTCATGATCAATGGCATTACTGATGATGGAAAGCTGAAATTTGCTACAGTGGGCGGTATGGATCCTCGTATCCTAATTGGCCAGCAGGTAAGGGTGGGAACAAGAAAAACACCCGGTGTCATCGGATATAAATCCATCCATCTGCAGGACAAAGCCGAGCGTGAAAGCGTCGTGAAAGTAAAAAACCTGTATATCGATATTGGTGTGAAAGACAGGGAGCAGGCAGAAGCCTTGGCAGCTCTGGGAGACTGTGTCGCTTTTGCCAGCGAGCCTGTTTTGTTTGGTAAAACCCGGTTAAAGGCCAAAGCACTGGATGACCGCGTGGGCTGTGCTATTATACTGGAACTTGTAAAGCAGGTATGGCCCTTCGAATTGGTTGCCTGTTTTACTGTTCAGGAGGAAGTAGGCCTTCGTGGCGCAAGGGTTGCGGCAAACCGGGTACAGCCTGATGTTGCCGTTATTCTCGAGGGAACCACCTGTGCCGATGTGCCCGGTGTGAAAGAGCATGAAGTATCTACCGCTTTGGGCAGGGGTCCCGCCATCTCCTTTGCTGACAGAACCTCTATCGGTGACAGGGAACTGATCGATCACTTTGTAAAAACAGCGCAAGCGGAAGGCATTCCATATCAGTGGAAGCAAACCGTATCCGGTGGCAATGACGCGGGCAGGATTCAAACCTCCGGCAAAGGGGTGCGCGTGATTAGCGTCTCAGCACCCTGCCGTTACATCCATTCGCCGGTTTCATGCCTGGACACCAACGATGTTGAAAACATGCTGAAGCTGGTTCAAGCGGCCTTGATAAAGTTGCCGCTTCTGTTACAGGGGAGGAACGAAGGATGATAGCATTATTAAAAGATCTGGCCGGTGCGTATGGGCCTTCAAGCCGTGAAGAGGAAGTCCGTGACTTGATACAAAAGAATATAACCCCCTATGTGGATGAGGTATATACCGATACAATGGGCAACCTGATCGCAGTGAAAAAAGGCTTTGGAAAACGGATTATGCTGGCTGCCCATATGGATGAAATTGGCGTAGTGGCAGCGTATATTGATGAGAAGGGCTTTATTCGCTTTTCCAATATAGGAGGAGTGTCCCCCTTCATAGCTGTGGGTCAAAGGGTATCCTTCGGGAAGGGTATCATCGGTGTGGTCCGTTACGAAGAAGCCCTGGAAGAGATGAAGGATCTGAAACTGAACCGGATGTATATTGATATCGGGACAAAAAGCAGAGAAGAGACCTCTGTGTTTGTCCAACCCGGGGATATGGGTGTATTTATTGGCCAAACCCTTGAGCAGAACGGAAGATATATCTCTAAAGCACTGGACAACCGCATTGGATGCGCTATTTTAGTCGCACTGGCTCAACAAATAAAGAACCCTCCAAACGAAGTAATTTTTGCTTTTACCGTACAGGAAGAGGTGGGACTGCGCGGAGCGGGGCCTGCCGCATTTAGTATAAAGCCAGATATGGCCGTGGCAGTGGACGTGACGATGACCGGAGATACCCCTGAGTGCAAGCCGTTGGCACTTGAGTTGGGAAAGGGTCCGGCCGTTATGATTAAAGATGCCAGGACTATATCCCACCCCCATGTAAAAGATGCGCTTATCCGCAGCGCTGTGGAAAAGAATATACCGTATCAGTTGGAAGTAATAGGTGTGGGTGCCAATGATGCAGGTGTGATCCATACTACTGCAGGAGGAATTCCATCGGGCGGCGTTTCAATACCCTGCCGGTATACGCATAGCCCCTGCGAGATGGTGGATAAAAATGATGTCATGAATGCAGTGGAATTGCTGGATAATTTCATTCATACAGCATTTTAGTCTGTTATGGCACTTTGGTATCACAGGCTTTAAACAACAAAATGATAAAACAAAGGCGTAAAAGGTTGTCTTTCTTTTACGCCTTGATATTATTTCGCAACCCACTATTCGCTTTATAGCCTCGTTCCGCATTCGGTGCAGAATTTCGTGGTACCGCTTAGCTTTGCGCCGCATTCCGGGCAGAACTTCTCCTGTGCAAGCCTGGCACCGCATTCCGGACAAAATTTTGTGTTCTTTGGCATTGATGTGCCACAATCGGGGCAACTGGCGGTGATAACCTCTTTCCAGTTTTCACGGCCCAGTTTTCTGTCTTCATCAGCCATGCATGCATGCGCCCACACTTCCTCTACTGAACGGCTGGACTGTGCAGCAGCCATTTCCACACCCAAATCGGGTGCACATTCCTTGCAAAGCCCCTTGCGCCGGTTCCAGCACTTTTCCTTGCAAACCCAGCTTTGGCATCGGGGGCATTGGATAAAATCCTGTGCGAGCTCTGTCATTGCTTCGCTAAAGGCTTCGTCATGCGCTTTTTCCCAATTTGCCGAATGAACCCTGCTGCCAAGATCCGCCGTACGGCTGAAAACCCCGCCAAACAGGCTGGATGCTGCATCAAGCACCTGAGAAACGCCGCCGGTAACTGACGGCTTGAACTTAGTTCTGATGGTTGTACCACAACGGCTGCACTCGAACTCATACTGGAACCCTTTATCGGTGCTCAAATCATTGTAATTTCCTGAAAACCGAAACTTTTCACCCATACATATCTCCTCTTTCAGTTAAACTTATACCAGACGATAAATGCAGTGTACAAGCAAAGGATGAATCCGGGTATACATAGTATTATACCGCAATTATCCAAGGAATGAAAGTTAGTATTTCATTCATGGAACACATATTTTTGGTAATATTATGCATTAAGATTTATTTAAATGAATTTTTCAGCGAAATAATATCATAAGCTTTACTCGTCCGAATAATCAGGAAATAAAAGGGAAAAATAAAACTGCTGGCGAATAATCCTGTTATAAATGAACTATGAATGTCGCATACTAAATAAGCGACAATAAAACGTGAACAGGAGGAAAAAGAAGTATGAGCATTTTTGATAATGTATTCGAGCCCGAACCCAAAAAGACGAAGAGCGGCAAGCAGTCTGCAAATCAGAATGCAGCAAAACAGGCAAGCAGTAAAACGAAGGCTTTCAAAGAGGAATTTTCTGAAGGCCTTGATGCCTATAGCACTCAGCCCTACCAGAACAATGGTGTGGTCCTGTCGAAAGTATCTGATCACACAGTAGCGCTTAAATATGAGGGGCTTCTGGCCAATTGCGGCGCAGACGATGTATATTCCGTAATAGGCTATGGCAGCAATACCAACTGGGAAAATGTGCAGACCATCCGCATGAACCGCTTCGGAAATTCATTCCATGCGGATGTTCCGACCATGCATGGCATGAATATTAACGTAGCCTTCAAGGACAGCGCCGAAAACTGGGATAATAACGGTGGTATGAATTATACCTTTATTTAGTCCGTTACACATCTGAAGTGCAAAAGAGGTGTGTTCAATTCGAATGCACCTCTTTTCAACGTTCATTTTTGATTATCATCCACAAATTCTTTGGCAACTTCAATCGATAATTCAGAAGGGATTGAAACCTTTGTTTCTGGCATTTCCCTATGGTTTTCAACAACCGCCGATGTTCTCCATATTTTTAATTTGTCAGGATCAACTTTCTTTTCTGTCATTGATAGCACCTCCTTTGAATAAATACAACACTGTGATTATTGACTATATGAATACCCTCAAAGGGTTTGTTATTTAATTCAATTTAATAAGCCCTTGGATCACTATACTGTTAATCAATTTAATAATTACCTGCAAATACTGTTTTTATGCAAAAGCTACTCAATCAAAAAGAAGATGGTATAATATTGATATGAACAGAAGAGAAAAACGTTACATGCAAATTAAGAAATCCCAAACATATGAGGCCGTAGATTATGGAGCAAACGAGTATTGAAGCATATACAAAGGTAATATCGGATATCAGCAGAGCAGATCAATCAAAGACAATAGCCTCCAATGTAACCATTAATGGCATTTTTGTAGGGAATGCCATAACATATTGCGGCGTAACGACAGGAAATCTGAGAGATATTGTTACGGCTCTGGGCGGTAACGCCAAATGGAATAGAAATGCTGGCGTTGCCACCATTGAGATAAAGAACAAAAACACCGGCATGTGGGAAAAGATAACCTATAATACAAAAACAATGATCAACGGTATTGGTACAGCCAGTGACGGAACACCGTTTACAGCAACAGACGGACATCTCCAGGCAGGGGTCTGCCATATGGCTCAAATTGCAGGTGTAGACGATATTATCAGCTGGTGGATTGATAATGGCACTCCAACGATTACCATACAGACAGATATGAAAAATGCACCTGTTCAGGTTACGAGGGCCGGGAATGATGTGTCCATCAATGCGTACCTTCAGTTTACCGGTAATGCAGCCAATAAGCTATATCCCGGAGAATCCGCCGTTTCATCTGAAACAGGACTTGCTTATAGCTTAACGTACAAAGATGTGGTGATGAACACAATTCAATCTAAATGGTCAGGCATTTTTAATGTATATGGGCAGAATTTAAACGTGAATACAAGAGCACATACAAAATCGGATAATAAATTTCAGCGATATTTAAAGTACAAGATAAACTTTGGTAATGAAAAAAGCAGCAGTTATGCAGGAAAACAAGAAGATATCTTCATTACAGGCATAGGGGGAGATCAAGGTGTTGTTTGGAATATGGCAGATTCAAGTGGACGGATTACTGTTAACATTAATCAGAAAATAATATTGGAATCCTGGTATTCAAACCATATAAAATCAACCTTTGCACATGAATTTGGGCATGCTATGGGCATTGGTGATGCTTACAATGCCTGGTACAGGACCACTAAAACGATGGTTCCACGAAGACCGGTGGATGGTAAAGCGGGGTATTGGGCACCCGCAGAATATATAGAACAGGAAAGCGGGAACAAATGGAAGGTTCAGGTGCCTGATGATGACATTATGCTGGGCAGGGGAACGAATAACGTGAATGTTGTGACATCGAACAACATCCGTATGGTTCTTGAAGCCTATCGGAAGAACCGCCCTGTTTTCTATCCTGGCAGTTCTAAGTCCTTTGCCGATAGAGGGAATGAACCGGTCATATATTATGCTCCATATGATCATCTATTTTAACCAGTACGTTAAGCTGAGATAGATTTTTCCATTCAGAAATTCATGATGCCAGGCCAAAAATATAAGGTGTACAGACGAGCTGTACACCTTGGTTTGCTGCTAAAGGGCAGCCACCTCCATATCAATCTTCAACGCAGATCACTCCTTTCATAAAAGTGTCGGCTTCCGGATACCGCATGCACCAAGCACCAGGTGCTTCATGCATCTTCATTATAAGCTCTGCAGGCAGATATTTACAAGCTACTCCTTTGTTATAAACAAGTTTTCTCTCGTGGACTAAAGTAGTGAATTGCATACATATTGATTTGTCTATTCATAATGGGCTGCTTTCATCTGAAGGGGAGTGGAGCGCGCTTTTTCTGAACGCCTGAAACCTTTCTACGCAATCAGGATTTTCATCCAGAAAACGGGTGAACAATTCGATATTCCCAAGTGTCTCAGGGCAGATGTGATGTTCTATCAGCTCAGTTTCAACCAGTGGTGTTTCTCCGCTTGCGATAAAGCTCAGGAATTCTTCCACAATCTGATGTCTTCGATACAGAAATCTTCCTGTTGCACGGCCTTTTTCGGTTAAAAAAATGATGCCATACTTCTGGTAGTCCACATATCCCAGGCGACTTAGCTTTTGCAGCATTTTGCTCACCGAAGACGGGTGAACGTTTAACATCGCTGAGAGGGTGTTGGAACGCAGTAAACCCGTATCCAGGCTGTTCCGGTATATCATCTCAAGATAATCCTCCATAGCCGATGTCAACGATTTATTTTCCTGCGCAATCAGCTCATAACCACGGACAGTATGAAACTCAGACCCTTCATTCATTCAAAACACCTCTGTTTGAATATATGCGTCACCAAACGAGATTATGGCACATAAATTGGTCATAGGCAATGAACTTTGACACGACCAACATTGCGTCAATAAAAATTTTTTGTGCAACAAAGAGAATGCCGGGGGAAAAAACCGGCATAAAGACACTGATAATAAACGGGAGGTGTTGAAAATGCGAGGCCAAGACTTGATCCCATTATCCCGGTTACCTGTCGGAACACCGGCTTACGTCAGAAAGCTTGAGTTTGTGGGAAGCACACGCAGAAGAATGCTCGATTTGGGGATCATGATGGATACTCCGGTGGAGGCATTACAGAAAAGCCCATCGGGTGACCCGACAGCATACCAAATACGGGGAACCGTCATTGCGATCAGAAAAGCAGAAGCTTCAGGAATACTGGTGGAGGTATAGGGGGAGAAGCGCATGGGCTTATCGGTACAGTCTGTGGGTATGAAGCTGAATGCTCCGGTGAATCTGAAGCTTCAGCCCCGGGAGGGTTTCGTTGTGACACTTGCAGGGAACCCGAATGTAGGAAAAAGCACTGTTTTCAACTGTTTAACCGGGTTAAACCAGCATACTGGCAACTGGCCCGGAAAAACAGTGACCAACGCCATGGGGAAAACGGTTTTTCACGATAACACCTTTACCCTGGTGGATGTTCCGGGAACCTATTCCATCCTGTCAAACTCTTTCGAGGAGCAGGTCGCCAGAAATTTCATATGCTTCGGGCATCCCGATGTAACCATTGTGGTTACAGATGCAACCTGCCTTGAGCGCAACCTGAATCTGGTGATGCAAATAATCGAGATTACCGGGTTTGTGGTTGTTTGCGTAAACCTGATGGATGAGGCCGAAAAGAAAAAAATCAAGGTAGATCTAAAGGGTCTGGAACAGAGCCTGGGCGTACCGGTGGTAGGAACGAGTGCAAGGAGTCATCAGGGCTTGGATCTGTTAATGGATAAGGTATGGGAGGTTGGGTCCGGACAGATAAAAACAAATCCGGTTGCAGTTTCATATCCAAAAGCAATAGAGAAGGCGGTTGAATCACTGGATGTCATCGTTCAAAAAGCACTGGGGAAAGCGTTTCAATCGAAATGGGTATGTCTGAGACTTCTCGAAGGAGATGACTTAATTATCCGGGATATCTGCGAACATACCGGGGTAAACCTGCTTCACAATGATGAATTGATGCCGGTATTGGAGCGGGTAAAGCATGAGCTTCGGCTTCAGGGCATTGATTCGGACACTTTTCGGGATATGATCGTTTCAAGCATTATGGCAAAAGCGGAAGAAACGGCACACCGTTCGGTTTCCTATGAAAACCGGAACTATAATATCACAGACAGAAAAATTGACAAAATCGTTACCTCAAGATTATACGGCATCCCCATTATGCTGGCTTTACTGGGGCTCATCTTTTGGTTAACCGTAACAGGAGCGAATTATCCGTCTGCATTGCTCGCATCAGGTTTTTCCTGGGTGGAAGGCAAATTATCAGCTCTTTTAACTCTTGTCAAGGCTCCGCTATGGCTGCATGACATGCTTGTATTGGGCATGTACCGGACGCTGGCATGGGTGGTTTCAGTGATGCTGCCGCCCATGGCAATTTTCTTTCCTTTGTTCACACCGCTGGAGGATCTGGGTTACTTGCCCCGGGTAGCCTTTAACCTGGATAATTTCTTTCAAAAGGCGTGCGCCCATGGGAAACAGGCGCTGACC
>JAGOJH010000138.1 GCA_017995215.1 Thermoclostridium sp. | reverse complement strand
CAAGTGGGTCACCCATTTTACTGAGCCTGTCAAGGCGATTATCTTCGGCAAAAAAATTTATCTGTTTCATAGGTATATTATATCATATTTGGGCGAATATTGCATGAGGTTTTTAGAGATGCCCTACATATACCGTCAGAGGGTTGAATCCGGATACATCCTATTCTTTTCTTGTTCGTGCGCGTGATGCTTCGGGGAATGTTTCGGGCGCCAGCAACACAATAATGGTGAAAACCCTGCCATCGGAATATACTCCTGAGCCAACGGTAACACCTGTGCCTACAACTGCACCAACAGTAGCGCCATCTCCTACTCCGGTACCAACGGCCCCACCTGCGCCTACACCGTCCCCTACCCCGGTACCGACGGCCACGCCTACACCTTCTCCGGCTCCGGTTACACCTTTGAGAGTTGTTGGTTATTATGCCGGATGGTCTGCTTATTCGGGCTTTACACCTGACAAAATTGATGCAGCGAAATTAACGCATATCCAATATGCTTTCGCAGTTATCGGCAGTGATTTAAAGATTGCTATGGGTGACTCTTATATTGATCCTTCGAATTTTATGAAGTTAAACCAACTCAAACAGCAGAATCCCCATATAAAAACATTAATTTCTGTTGGTGGGTGGAACGGATCTGGGAAATTCTCCGGCGCTGCCTTAACGGATGCTTCCAGAACAGTTTTTGCTGACAGTTGTGTTGATTTTATCATAAAGTACGGCTTTGATGGAATTGATATTGACTGGGAGTACCCCGTAAGCGGGGGGTTGGCAGAAAACATTAAAAGGCCTGAGGATAAACAGAATTTTACCCTTTTAATGAGAAAGTTGCGTGAAAAACTTGATGCGCAGGGCGCAAAAGATGGGAAAACGTACCTTCTGTCTTTTGCAGGAGCTGCCGGAAGCTGGTATGTAAATAACGTTGAATTGAATCAACTGCATCAATATCTGGATTATGGGAACATTATGGCCTATGATATCCATGGCACATGGGATAAGTATACCGATTTCAATGCTCCCCTTTATAACAGCACAGACGTATCACCTCAATATAAATGGAGTGTGGATTCAAGCGTCAAAGCATGGCTGAACACAGGTTTTCCGGCTGAAAAACTTATTGTCGGAGTACCATTTTATGGATACAGGTATCATTCCGTATCAGGGATGAGTAACGGTCTTTATCAGACCTACTCCGGCGGCTCCGCCCTTAGCTATGCAAATATTGCAGCCAATTATCTGAATGCGGCTGGATATGTGCGGTATTTTCACCAACAATCCATGGTCCCATGGCTTTTCAACGGTTCTACCTTTATCAGTTATGAGGATGGGTACTCCATGGGTTTAAAAGCGCAATACATTAAGGATAAGCAGCTGGGCGGCGCTATGATTTGGGAATTAAGTCAGGATCCCAGCAGGGTGCTTCTTGATGTATTGTACCACGGCCTGAAATGAGGGCATGAAATCATATCTCAAAGCCACTCTCTATGAGGGTGGCTTTTTATCACAATGAAACTGCATTGTTCACGATTTTGAATTCCCCACTTCGTCGCATATTTTCAGCCAATATGGTTGAAATGCACTTGGTGGCGGGTAGTTCACGAAACAGTATCGTGAATTTCTTCCGCTTTTAACTTGGGAAGTTCGCTAAGAAGCATCCCACCTAGTATGAGAATGCAACCGATGATTGTATATAAGCCGGGTTTTTCGGTGACGCCCTGGCTATTGGGAATTGTCCATGCAAAAATGGCGGCAAACACAGGTTCACAGGTGATGATCAGGGCAGTTCTGGTAGGTGTGGTATATTTCTGTGCTACGGTTTGAACGCCCACTGCGAAGGCGGTACCAAAAACGCCGGTCCACAATATGGTTGTTACCAGCGTGGTATTGACAACCGGTAAAGCGAAGCCCTGAAAGCCCCAGACACCCGTATAAAGCACAGCTGCCGTAGCGACCTGGATGATGGTTATTAAAACAGGATCCTCTTTCGAGGCAGCATCATCAATGAAAATGATTTGGAGGGCGAAACAAATGGCGCAAAAGAGTGTCAGCAGATCCCCTAAATTAAACTGGAGCTGTGCGCCTCCGGAAAGGAAGAACAGCCCTGCAGCAGCAGAGAAAACTCCCACAACAGCCAGCAATGGCGGCTTTTTCTTCAAACATAACGCTGAAAGCACAGGCACCATAACAACATTCATGCCTGTAATAAAACCTGAGTTGGAAGCAGTCGTATATTGAAGCCCGGTTACTTGAAGTGCCATCCCCCCAAATAGGGTCAGCCCAACGAGAATACCCTTCTTCAGGATTCCTGCAGTGATATTCTTTAACCGTTTAAAAAACAACAGGCAAAGAATAAGCGATGCCAATAGAAACCGAAGGGCCAGATAGGCGAATACAGGAGTATAATCCAAGAGGTTCTTCATCAGGATAAATGAAGAACCCCAGATAATGGTGATGCTTAATATGGATAGATCCGCTTTCCAATGCTGTGACATAGAGGCCTCCAAACAAGTTATTCTTAAAACACACCTCTTATCATAGCACTTGATGACAGCTTATGACAATGGACAAGTATGCACGAGTCCCGCAAGCTTAATCTTCCCACAAACGGCTGGGGTAAATCCCCTTCTCATGCATTTTTCTGATAGCCTCTATTACAACAGGCCGGTCTTCCTTGTAAGTTACACCATACCATTTTTCATTGGTGGCCAGTACGCTTACTCTGGCTTTGCCGGCAGCAATCAGGCTGTCTACAGCCGAAGGAAGATAGAACTCTGCTGTTGCTGCTTTATCCGTGCTTTTTTCAAGGAATGCGTGAAAACCCTTTTCCAGCTCACCTAACAGGCTGGGTGTAAACCCCCACATGTTCATAGAAACAGTGCTTCCCGCAGGAATTGTGATCCAGGTGTCCCCATCTTCAGTATACTTTGCCGCCGAACCAAACCTTTGTATTTTCTTTCTTTCTTGAATGCCCGTCAGGTATCCTTCCGGGGTGATCGAGCATATGCCCCTTGAAACATGCCCATTTTCGGTTAATGTATTTTCCAGCTTGAACCCGACCATGCAGTAAGAATACTGCCCTTCGGAATCTACCATGCTTCCCAGGAAATTCCCCAGGGCACTGAAGGAGACTGCACCGTAATAATCATCGGCATTTATCACCGCAAAGGGGGTATCCACGACGTCTTTACATAACAGCACTGCATGGCCTGTCCCCCAAGGTTTTACCCGCCCCTCCGGTACTGTAAAGCCTGCGGGGATGTCGTTGACGCTTTGGTAAACATAAACTGTTTCCACCAGCTTTTCAATTTTATATCCGATATTTTCCCGAAATGCCTTTTCTATCGCCTTGTTTATAATAAACACAACTTTATCAAATCCCGCTTTCAGAGCATCATAAATGGAATATTCCAAAATGATTTCTCCGTTCGGGCCCATGGGGTCGATCTGTTTATTACCGCCGTATCTGCTGCCCATCCCAGCAGCCATGATAACAAGTGTTTTTGTTGCCATATGTGATTCACCTTTCCTAAACTGTTTTTTGAAAAAAAGCCCCACTTCAATAACGAGTTTTCTTACCGGAGACTAAAACTCGATTAGTTGGGAGTTCCTATTTAGTCTTAAGGTGGAGTAGAGCCTCACTCTGAAGCCATTTTGTATATTACTTCGTAAAAACACCCTACCCACAATTTCAAGCGTTTGTTGCGCAGGAGTTCACTCAAAGAAACCAGCCCCTATTAATAGCCTTGTGGGTTGTTTTGCTGCCAGCGCCAGGAATCCGAGCACATCTCATCCAAACCCTTTTTTGCCGTCCATCCCATTTCCTGTTTCGCCTTATCCGGGTTCGCATAGCACATGGCAATGTCACCAGGCCTTCTAGCAACAACATGATAGGGAACATCCCGTCCGAGAACCTTAGAGAATGCTTTCACCACCTCAAGTACAGAATAACCCTGACCTGTTCCCAGGTTATATGTTACAACACCCGGTTTCGACTGCAGCTTTTCCAACGCTTTCAGGTGGCCCAAAGCCAGGTCGACCACATGAATATAATCCCTGACGCCGGTTCCATCCACAGTGTCATAATCATTGCCAAACACATTCAGTGCTTTCAGTTTCCCTACAGCCACCTGGGTGATATATGGGACCAGGTTGTTGGGGATGCCATTGGGGTCTTCGCCGATCCTGCCGCTTGGATGTGCCCCGATGGGGTTGAAATATCTTAGAATGGCAATATTCCAGGATGGATCGGCTACATAAAGGTCCCTCAGAATTTCCTCGATCATCAGCTTTGTCCGGCCATAGGGGTTCGTGGCAGAAATCGGGAAATCTTCGGTAATCGGAACCGCGTGTGGATCCCCGTATACCGTTGCGGATGAACTGAACACAAGGTTCTTCACCCCGTATTTCTGCATCAGTTCACATAATGTGAGGGTTCCGGTAATATTGTTATGATAATATCGAAGAGGAATTGAAACTGATTCGCCCACAGCCTTCAACCCGGCAAAATGAATCACCGCTTCGATGGATTCCCTTTTAAAAATCTCTTCCAGAGTCGGTTTATCCAATAAATCCACCTTGTAAAACTTTAAGGGCTTTTCACTGATATCCTGAACCCTTTTCAGGGATTCTTCCTTGCTGTTACTAAGGTTATCTGCAACCACAACATCATATCCTGCTGCAAGAAGCTCGACGCATGTGTGGCTTCCAATATAACCGGCGCCACCCGTCACCAAAACAGACATTTTTCATACCCCCTTCTGTGTTTGAGTTCTTTCTTTGGATTCTTATCCGATATATCGTAAAGAACACTATTATGATTTTACTACAAATACCATAAAACTCAAACAAAAAAAGGTTCATTTCCGCCGGCGTAAAGTATCCATTGGGTTATTACTCACAGGTATGTGTTTTATCGCTGAGTACAGCGACGCCATCCTGAATGCGGCGAAGGATCTCCTGGAGTAATGCGAAGACCGTTCACTTCGTTCAACAGACCGTGCCTGCTTTCCTGCGAATAGTAACCCCATTGGCAGTGTTGACGTTGTACATATCTTGAAGTCTTGCTATAATGGGATTTAATAAGCACCTGATTCAGTGCAGTGCCAGGCTGCGGGTGCTGAAAGCAGTTCATGTGAGGAATTGAATGGCAGGCATTGCATTTACCCGTGATGAGATCAAGCAAAAAATCAGAAAGCTGAAAAAACTGGAGGTCAGGATCCGGTTCGGTACTTCAGGTTCTAGCCAACAGGGCTTGTCTGATAAGGCGAAGCTTGCAAAGCTGGTTTGGAATGAGTTCTTTGCTTTGAATGATGTTAACAGGAAAAATGCAAAATATTCACTTTCTGTATTGGCGGGTATGGAAAAGGATGAGCTGAAGGAGGTTATCAGTGAGTTCTTTTTTCATGTTTATTACCGGTTTTACAAGGAAAACGGAGTTGTCAGTTCGGATTTGTTTAACCCCGGCCTGCTGGTACAATTCGGTCTGCCCTATGATGCGGATAGAGACACCATTAAAAAGCGTTTCCGGGAGCTTGCGAAAAAATATCATCCCGATACCGGTGGTGACAGTGCAAAGTTCATTGAGTTAATGGAAAACTATAAAAAGCTCGTGGAATAAAAAAGCTGACCCGTGATGGAATCAGCTTTTTGCTTTGTTTTTAGTTTTTAGGGTTTGTACTTTGCTCATGCCAAAAATTCTGGCATTAAGAAGCTGCTCATTCTATGTGTTGAAACACAATCTTTCAATGGAATATCTTGGTATGCCAGGATTACAGCGCAGATTTTCTCAGGATTAATCCACGTATCCTGAATCAGTATTGATCCCGATTGTTCCTGTGGACGCGTCCCAGGTAATTCCAATGTCAAAAGCTTTGGCAACGTCCCGTAGCTTGAAATAATTGTTGCCTTTAATGGTATACGCTTTCAGGTATACCTCCTGCCCATCCCGGAAAACTTTTGAAAGGTTCAGGTTGGAGGACTTATCCTTTCCGTCTCCTGCGGCCAATTCACCACCGCCGGCTGTATATGATTTATTGGAAACCAGGTTGATGGCTTTCTTT
>JAGOJH010000035.1 GCA_017995215.1 Thermoclostridium sp. | reverse complement strand
AAATTGATGCCCTAATACGGGGAATAAAGCCTGGGAACTCACATATTCAAGTGTCAAAGATCATAATTTTTATGTTTTAGAAGCATGGTGCTTCATAAAAACTGATTTTATCAGGTGAATCTAACTATCATAATATTACAAAAAGTGAAATCATACTAGTCTCTTTACTCATTTTTTACTCTACGTCCGTTTTAAACGAATCTATACGGTTTATTTCGGATTTTATGTCATAACGAATGAATTCGCATGTTAAGCAAGGATCCTTTTTGCGGGTAAATTTTCCCCGGGGAGTCTGCATGAGCCATTGTATTATAGTAACTTACAGCTGAAAACATCAAACAAAAACAGGAATTTGATGTTTTACAGCTGTGAGTACCGATAATGGGTCATGGGTGAAGCCCACTTTTGATAAAAGAAAAGAGTGTGAATTGCGTTCTGCATTTTCACACTCCTGATGGATGAACTAATTTTCCTGTTTTACGATTTCAGCGTCCTACCCGATATTCGGAATCGATGCAAAACCCTTCTCAAGGTCTTCATCGGTAGGAATATTATCGGTCATCGTTCCATTGTTAAAGCTGCTGTATGCAGTCATATCGAAGTATCCGGTACCCGACAGGCCAAAAATAATGGTTTTCTTTTCGCCGGTTTCCTTGCACAGCAGGGCTTCATCAACGGCTGCGCACAGGGCATGAGAAGATTCGGGGGCCGGCAGAATCCCTTCGCAACGGGCAAAGGAAACTGCAGCTCCAAATGCTTTTGTCTGTGTCACCGTGCGGGCTTCCATCATACCATCATGATACAGCTTGGAAATCATGGAATTCATCCCATGATACCTTAAGCCACCTGCGTGATTGGGTGAGGGAATATACCCGGAACCAAGCGTATACATCTTGAACAATGGCGTGGTTTTTCCGGTATCTCCAAAATCGTAAGCAAATTTACCACGGGTGAGTGTGGGGCAGGAAGCAGGTTCCACACCGATAAAGCGGATATTGTTTTTCCCGGCAATCTTATCGCCTATAAAAGGTGCAACAAGGCCTCCGAAATTGGACCCTCCGCCCAGGCAACCGATCATGATATCGGGCTTGATTCCGTATTTCTCACAAGCTATCTTGGTTTCTTCACCGATGATGGACTGGTGCAGCAGCACATGATCCAAAACGCTGCCCAGAACATACCTGCAGTTTTCAGTTTTCACAGCTACTTCAATAGCTTCAGAGATGGCACAGCCTAAGGATCCACCGGTATCCGGCATAGCTTCAAGAATTTTTCTGCCAACCTCGGTAGTATCGGAGGGTGAAGGAATCACTTTTCCACCGTAGGTTTCAATCACCGTTTTGCGGTAGGGTTTTTGCTGGGATGAAACCTTTACCATATAAACCGTCAGGTCTATATTGTAAAATGCGCAAGCCATGGAAAGGGCAGTGCCCCACTGGCCTGCACCGGTTTCTGTAGACAAGGTGGTGATGCCCTGTTCTTTGGCGTAATATGCCTGGGCTGCAGCCGTATTCAGCTTATGTGAGCCCGAGGTGTTGGTACCCTCAAACTTATAATAGATTTCAGCAGGGGTGTCCAGCAATTTCTCCAGGGCATATGCGCGGATCAGCGGTGAAGGGCGAATCATTTTGTAAAACTCAAACAATCCTTCCGGGATATCGATATACAAATCCTTGCTGTTCATTTCCTGTTCGCACAGTTTATCACAGAATATGGGCTTTAAGTCGTCTATGGTGCAGGGTTTCAATGTGCCCGGGTGAAGCATCGGATCCGGCAGTTCCTTCATTGCGGCTTTCAGATTATACCAGCTCTTAGGAAGCTCCTTTTCAGTCAGATAAATTTTGTACGGTATTGCTGTCATGGTTATCATCCTTTCCTGATAATATTTTTGACTCCTGTTCACAGGAGTTTTGGACAAATAAAAAAGCCTTTATCCCCATGTCAGGGACAAAGACTGTAATCTCTGCGGTACCACCCAAATTGCGCCAATGCGCCGCTTGTTTCATGTACGGTCATACATGCTTCATGGATAACGGGTGAAGATCCCGGCTGGCATACTTTATACTTTCTGCACCGCCCTCATGAGCCCATTCGCGATAAGCTTCAACACCGCAATCCCACCACCTGCGGCTCTCTTTGGATGAAGTGGTTTATGCTACTACTCTCAATCAAAGGTTTCAACAATATAGATTAATTGAAAGCTTAACAGATCCATTCAGGTTTGTCAAGGGGGGCAAAAAATTTGTTTGATGCGTACCAGCCTTCTTTTTGAGAGATTAAAACACAGGAACATCCTATATTTCGTCGTCACCCATTCGTCAATAGTGCTTGCAGCACTTCCTGCATATTCGGCTGATTGTCCTGGATCATTTCCTGGGCTTTTTTGCGCAGGTAATTCAGGTTTTCTGGGCTTGCATCGTCAATTCGGCCCTTTCCTCTGTCCAGTTGAACATCAAAACGGTAAAGGGTTACCCCGGGATACCTTTTCAACATATGATTGGTGCTGATCCGCTGGCCTTCTCCTACTGCGTTGATCAATGGAACACCCAGCCATGGCGCAATCCAGTTGAAAAATCCCCATCGGTTCATGGCCTCGGTATTATATTCCTCTGTCTGTGTCCCTGTTCCTAGAGACAGCAGAATAAATTCACTCTCCGGGCTGATCTTCCTTGCCTCAGTCAACGCACTCATGGCCGGATTGATGCAGAAGATTCCCCCGTCCACAAGGCTGTAATTGGCATTGTCATCAACAGGGATCACATGAGCAGGAGGGAAATAAGTGGGAACTGCTGTAGTAGCCAATGCTGCATCCATCATAAAAAAATCAGGATCGGTTTCACCGCCCGCCTCGGTGGTGCGCTTTTTCATGAAGATCGGCTGCATGGTTTTCATATCAAAGGAAGTGAGCAATAAATTCGTCAGTGCATTCTTCACCGTGCAGGTTCCAAATAGTTCGAATAAAACAGTATGAAAGGAAGCAGCAGCATATTTACTGGTATAAAACTGCCGCATTGTGCGCCAAACATGCTGCCTGTTTCCGGGGAAAACCCTGTCTGCAAGGGTTTCGTACAATTGTGGAAGCTTTTGTGGAACAACCCCGCCCTCCGGGGCAAAGAGATCGCCATTGGGAGTTTTATAAAGAGGAGCACTGAGTGCCAGTGAAATCAACCCGCCTGTGGAGGTTCCTGCCATTAGGTTAAAGACTTTATGGAAGGGCTTTTTTTGTCCATGATTCTCCATCATATCTTTTAATATACCAAGAAAGATCGAGGGGATGATCCCCCGAACGCCTCCACCGTCTATTGACAGTATCACAAATTTTTTCATGGCTTCTCCCCATATGTTAATCTCCTTTAATCTTATGAGTAAAATCAACATTTCATGATGGTTAAACGGATGAACCCTTATCAGGACAGTAAAAAATAAAAAGATAATAAATTTCAAGATTTTTGTAGATATTTCATGTTATAATAGGGTTACTGTTTAAACCACCAGCGGAGGCTGGTAGGGATTTGACAATGTCCCCTTATCATGTGAGTTTCAATGAGAGGAGCAAAGTTATGGCAAGGTTTGTAATCAACGCCTTCAACAGGAAGAGCAAAATCAGCAAAGAGATCTATGGGCATTTCTCCGAGCATCTGGGAAGATGCATTTACGAGGGAATCTATGTGGGCGAAAACTCACCCATTCCCAATGTCAACGGTATGCGCAAGGATGTCATACAAGCGCTTAAAAACCTGAAAATATCCGTTTTGCGCTGGCCGGGAGGCTGTTTTGCTGACGAATATCACTGGATGGACGGCATAGGCCCAAAGGAGAAACGCAAGAAGATGATCAACACCCATTGGGGCGGTGTTTTGGAAGATAATAGCTTTGGCACCAATGAATTCATGGAGCTTTGCCGCCAGTTGGATTGTGAGCCCTATGTCAATGGGAACCTGGGCAGCGGTACGGTTGAAGAAATGCAAAACTGGGTGGAGTATATGACCTTCGACGGAATCTCGCCCATGGCTGATCTGCGAAAAAGCAACGGCCAGGAAAAGCCCTACCATCTGAAATATTTCGCTGTTGGCAATGAAAACTGGGGCTGCGGTGGGAACATGCGCCCCGAATATTACGCCGATTTATACCGCAGATATCAAACCTATGTACGCTCTTACGGCGCGAATAGAATCTACCGTATCGCCTGCGGTCCCAATTCGGGCGATTATGAGTGGACCGACATCCTTATGAAACAAGCCGGTAAATTTATGGATGGTCTCAGCCTGCACTATTATACCGTAACGGGTGATTGGAGCAACAAGGGCAGCGCCACCCAGTTCACCGAGAACGACTGGTACACGACAATGTGCAAAACCCTTGTGATGGAACAGCTTGTTACAGGGCATTCGCAGATCATGGACAGGTATGACCCTGAGAAGCGCGTTGGTCTGCTCGTGGATGAATGGGGAACCTGGCACGATGTCGAACCCGGAACAAACCCTGGTTTCCTCTATCAGCAGAACACCCTGCGCGACGCTCTGGTAGCGGGAATTAACCTGAATATCTTCAACAAACACAGCGACAGGGTCACCATGGCTAACATCGCCCAAATAGTAAATGTGCTGCAGGCTGTCATTCTCACCGAGGGTAATAAAATGGTACTCACTCCCACCTATCATGTGTTTGATATGTATAAGCAGCATCAGGAGGCCGAGCTTCTCGAAAGCTTTATCGAAACCAGTCCTGTGGGCTCAGATAGCAACACCGTACCAAACCTCCATGAATCGGTATCCCTCTCAGGCGACGGCAAGCTTCATATCACTGTGTGCAACCTTTCGCTTACTGAAAGCTGCCGCGTGGACACGCTGATCAATGGTTTCAGTGCTAAAAACGGATCAGGTCAAATTCTGACTGGTGCCATGGCTGCACACAACACTTTTGAGAATCCTGAAATGATCAAACCCGTATCCTTTGATAATTTCTCTGTCACAGACAACGGGATTACCTTTGAAATTCCAGCTAAAAGCGTCATCAGCATTACTTTGGAGCAATAATGGAACCCATGTGCCGTAACTGTCTGTTCGACAGCCTTAATCAGGAGCAATTCACACAAAATGTCAAGGATTACGTACAAAGCCTTTCACCGGAAGAAAAAGCCGGTGAAAGGCTTTATAAAGAACGTCTTGAAATCTGTTATCAATGCGAGCAATGCCTGGAGGGTCTGTGCCGGGTCTGCGGCTGTTTTGTTCTGGCCAGGGCAGCAAAAAGCAGGGCATACTGCCCTGCTGTAATGCGAAAGTGGTAAAAGAAACTAATCCCTTGAAAGAATAACATATAGCCGCCCGCTGCTGATTCTGATCGTTGCCGCATCTTCGGCGAACTCATTACTGATCCCAAGCCCCGTGCCCATAGTCATGGTAAAATTAAACAAAGGCCAGGTCAGACCTTCTGTTGTTACACCCTCAACAATGGGTGTGGCAGGAAGAAGTGATAATTTATAACCATCCATCCGGCTAATCTTTATTTTGTCCCGGATAAGATAAACCCTGTTGTTCTCGTTCAGAATGACACCCCGGATGCCTTTATCCATTAATTTGTGCAGCAGCTGCAGGTTTGACAGGGAGTGGTCAAGCCTCGATCCCATGGCCCCCATCATAAAAATACGGGTAGCACCGTGCTCGGCTGCATATTCCAGTGCCAGCTCCATATCAGTGAAATCTTTGCGGGGTTCGTATTTTTTAAGCTCTACCCCTTCTTTTTCGTAGGCCTGGAGCAGGTTTACATCGATAGAGTCAAAATCACCCACAATCACATGGGGGGTGATATCGGCCTGTTTGCAATGACGGGCACCACCATCTGCACATATTACAAGCTTCGCAAGGGAAGCCGTCTGCTGTAACAATACCGATGCTTCCACATTTCCGCTGCCCACAACCAAAACATCCATTCAATAACCTTCCTTACTGGTTTGTATCTCGAAAACCGAAAGAAGCTGCTTGTCCCATTAAAAAAACTTTGATAAATGTTTTAATTCACGGACATAGCGCACCGGGTCGGGAGCACCAAAGAAGGATGAACCTGTTACAATCACATTCGCCCCCGCTTCAGTCACCTCTGCGATATTATCCGTACTGATTCCACCGTCTATCTGGAGTAAGATGCCTGGATTTTTCTGTTGAATCATTTTTCGCAAATCTCTGATCTTGCCTGTCATCTGAGGAATATAGGATTGTCCGCCAAAGCCCGGATTCACCGTCATCAGAAGGATCATGTCCACTGATTCCCAGCTGTAATCGAGCGTCGACAGCGCAGTGGCCGGATTCAGCGCCACACCTGCTTTTACGCCCGCTTCCCGGATGCATTGCAGGGTTCTGTTCAGATGCGTACATGCTTCTGCGTGTACGGTAATCATATCGGCACCTGCCTGGATGAAGCTTGGAATAAGCCGATCGGGTTCAGCCACCATCAGGTGGACGTCCATAAAAAGCTCGGTCACCTTGCGGATGGATTCAATCACCGGCGGGCCTATGGTCAGGTTTGGAACATAGTGCCCGTCCATCACATCCACATGCACCCAATCCCCTCCGGCTTCTTTGATTAAGTCAAGGGCGTCCTTCAGGCGCGTAAAATCCGCCGATAAAATCGACGGTGCAACCAGGATGCCGTTTTTATCTGTAACGTTGTTCATAGCTTTCCTTTAACTCCTCATAAAGCTTCTTGTAGCACTCATAACGCTTGGGCGATATTTCATTTGCTTCAACCGCGTTTTTCACGGCGCACCCAGGTTCATTGATATGGCTGCAGCCATGAAACCGGCAATTACCCTGTACCTTTTCAAATTCCGGGTAGTACCAGGCCAGTTCGTCATGCTTAAGCCCCTCCAGGGAAAAAGAACTGAAACCCGGTGTGTCCACAACATATCCCCTGCAATCCAGCGGAAGCAGCTGTACATGGCGGGTAGTATGCCTTCCCCTTTGTATTTTTTCGGAAACAGTATTGGTTTCCATCACCCATTCATCCATGACCATATTCAGGATGGTGGACTTGCCCACCCCGGATTGTCCGGCGAAAACAGTGCAGGAGCCACATAGCTTGTCATGCAGGTCATCGTATCCCTGCATCGTGATCTTGTTCATCAGGATGACAGGAAACCCCGTCTGCGCATAGATGGCTTCCATATGCTGCAGACTTTCTGCATCCAGCAAATCGGTCTTGTTGATAATGATGATGGGTTGTATGTCATTTTGCAATGCTGAAACCAGCAGCTTATCTACCAACAGGTAATCGGGCTCGGGGCTGGCTCCCGCCATGACGACGGCAGCCTGCTTTATATTGGCCACAGGCGGACGGATAAAGCAATTCCTTCTTTCTTTGATTTCCTCAATCCACCCCTCACGAAGGGTTTCATTGGTAATGGTGAAATGAACATTATCTCCGGGCAGGGGAGTGATTCCCCTTTTTCTGAAAATACCCCTTGTCCTGCAGGCATACAGACCTGTATCCCCCTCAACCTCGTAAAATCCGCCTATCCCTTTCAGTATCAAACCTTCTGGCAAAAACACTCCTCCGTCCCTTTACTGCTTGCCGATGATATCCTTCTGGTATTGCAGTTTGCCATCCATATAAACCTTAATCGTTGTAATATAGCCCTCAGAAACCGGAACCAGAACAGCCCTGGGGAACCCGGACCTCTTCAGGTTCACATTGGCCAGTATCTTTTCCTCGCCGGTGTTGCCCGGGTATGCAAACACAACAAGCTGAATATTGTCACCGAAAGCAGTTCCTTCAGGCAGAACGATGTTCTCGGTAACGTGTCCGTCCCCTGGAACAACGACATTGCTAAAGCCCATACCGTCCCCTGTGGCAACATCTTCGTCATCCTTGAAGTAGATGTTGACTGGTGACAGCTCCTTGATGGTGTCCCCAGCATTGGGAACCTGCTTGATGATCGTGCCTTTGTACCCATCGCGGCCTTCCGGAAAGATGCGCCCGATACTCAGGTTTTTCTCAAGAAGGATGTTTTTGGCTTCATCCATGGTGCGTCCCGTCAGATCAGGAACAACAACATCCAGGAAATTGGGGCCCAGGCTTTTGTAGATAATCACCTCTGTACCCACCTTAACGGTTGTTCCCATGGATGGATCGGTACGGATCACCAGGCCTTGAGCCACCTCGTCGCTATATTCGGCAACCTCTCTGGGTTTTAGCTTTAACTCGTCGCGCAGAAGGATTTCCACATCCAGGTATTCCCCAAACTTGATGTTCTCGGGGATAACCACCTCTTCCAGCCCGCCACTGACCACCAGCTCTACCTTTGTCATTCCGCCCGGCAGGATGCTGATCCCCGCAGAGGGCTTCTGGGATATGATCTTGCCCTTTTCCACCTTATCATTGTATTCGTATTCAGGCTCGGCATAGGGAAGATTCTTTTGGGTTAAGTCGGCAATCGCCTCTTCCACAGCCCATCCCTGGTAACTGATCACTTCAACCGGAGAGATTTTCGGTTCGAAGAACAGGGTTAACAAGTCTTTTACAACAACATCGTAAACCAGCCAAAGCCCTCCGAGGATAACCCCGATGAGCATGATATAGGTTGCTATCACAACCTTTCTGGGTTTATCCGTCTTTTTCTTATTGGGTTTCTTATTGTCTGACAAATCTTCGTCCTCCAAACTTCCAATCACCCTGGTAGCAAAGGCATCGGTTTGGCTGACCGGCTCCCGTTCCAGAGCTTCACCCTTTTTCAAATGATCCAGTTCTGCAATCATTTGCAGGGCACTGTCATACCTTTCGGTTTTTGACTTTTTCATGGCCCGAAGAATGATGCCTTCCATTGCGCCGGGAATATCGGGCACAAAGTCAGAAGGAGATGGTGGCTCCTCTTCAATATGCTTCAATGCTACCGTTACAGGATTATCCGCGTTGAAGGGAACCCTGCCGGTAACCATTTCGAACAAAGTAACCCCTACGGAATAAAGGTCGGACTTTTCGTCGGTGTAACCGCCTCTGGCCTGTTCGGGGGAAGCGTAATGCACTGATCCCACCGTATCTACCTTTCTGGTAGCCGTAGCGGTTGTTGCTGCCCGGGCAATCCCGAAATCCGCCACCTTTGGCACATTGTCCGAGGTCATGATGATATTCTGTGGTTTAACGTCCCGGTGAATGATGTTATGCCTGTGGGCTTTATGCAGCGCACTGAGAATGGAGATCGCGATGTCCGCCGCCTCTTCCCAGGGCAGTGCGCCGTTTTGCTGAATATAATCCTTCAGCGTGATTCCATCCACATATTCCATGACAATATAATGAATATCGTCTTCCCTGCCAACATCGTAGATAGAAACGATGTTCGGATGGTTCAGGCTTCCGGCAGCAAATGCTTCCCGTTCAAACCGTTCCAGAAACTCTTCGTCGTTGACAAATTCATCCTTCAATATTTTAACTGCAACCCAGCGCTTTAATACGCGGCATCGTGCCTTATACACTTCCGCCATGCCGCCGTATCCAATCCGTTCAGTCAGCTCATATCTGCCATTCAGAACCTTACCTGTCATCCCCGCACCTCAAATTTTATTCGTTCGGGATTTGCTCCCTAATCATCATTCATTGCATGCCACAAGCTCTAAACCTTAACAACAATGGCAGTGATATTGTCTTCTCCGCCTCGTTGATTGGCCAATGCCACCATATTCTTCAGTATACTTTCCGGATCATCCGCATTTGCCAGCATGAATAGCAATTCGTCCGATGTTACCTTCTGTGTCAACCCGTCGGTGCAGAATAGCCAGATGTCATCCACGTATATATCTACTTCAAAAAAATCAATCTCAATCTGTTCTTCATAACCCAATGCCCTTGTGATCTGATTGCGCAACGGGTGTATTCTGGCCTCTTCCGCATCCAGAATTCCCTTATCAACCAACTCCCCGACAAAGGAATGATCCCGTGTTAATTTCTCAAGCTTCCCGTCACGAAGCAGATAGAATCGACTGTCGCCAATATGGGCAATAGTTAGCTTTCCCTTATGTAACAGACCAGCCGTTAACGTAGTGCCGGTGCCCGCCCCGCCTAGTTTTTGCAGGGAGTATTGATAAATGTGGTCATTGGCTATTAATATAGCGTTTTCCAAAAGCTCTTTTACCGATGAATCAATGTCGGGGTTTTGAATCAGTGTCGCTACCTCATCCGAGATGATCTGTACAGCCATTCGGCTTGCCACATCCCCGGCCTCATGGCCCCCCATGCCGTCTGCAACGATGAACGCCTGCGGGTTGCCGTCGGCAGCAAGAACAATATTGCATGAATCCTCATTCTTTGCACGAAGCATTCCCCTGTCACTGATCGCAGCGTATTTCAAACTCATCCACCATCCCATCATTCTCAAGGATATTTTTGCGAAGCTGTCCGCATGCGGCCGATATATCGCTTCCCAATTCCCTGCGGATTGTCACCGGTATTCTGTGTTTCTCCAGGATGCCTTTAAAGGCTTCAACCCTTTCCCTGCCGCTTTTCGAAAAGCCCTTGCCCTCCACGGGGTTCACAGGGATCAGGTTGACATGGCATAAAAGCCCGGACAATCTTTTCCCCAGTTCCTCCGCATGTTCGCCTGCATCGTTGACATCATGCATCAGGGTATATTCAAAGGTAATTCTTCTGCCGGTCTTCTGAGTATAAATATGACATGAAGACAGTATTTTGTCAAATGGATATCTTTTGGCAACAGGCATGATTTCAGTGCGGATGGCGTCATTGGGGGCATGCAGCGAAATGGAAAGGTTGACAGGCAGATCTTCCTGCGTAAACCGGAGAATTTCGGGTACCAGCCCGCAGGTGGATACGGTCATGCGCCTGTAGCTAATCTCCAGTGCATCGGGTGAATTCAGCCTTCGCAAAAAGCGCATGACGTTTTCATAATTGTCAAAGGGTTCACCTATGCCCATCAATACAACATGGCTGACACGTTCTCCCAAATCCCTCTGGATGGATAGAAGCTGTGCCAGCATTTCCCCGGTGGTAAGGCTGCGATCGATGCCCAAACCGGTTGACGCACAAAAACGGCAGCCCATTCGGCAGCCGATTTGCGTAGACAGGCAGACGCTGTTCCCATAGCTGTACTTCATCAGTACACCCTCGACAACCTTCCCGTCCAGTGTTGCAAACAGATATTTTCTGGTTCCATCCTTTTCGGATATCAGTTTCCCGGTAATCTTCACTCCGCCCAGGTGGAACCGCTCCTTCAGCTTCTGACGAAAGGTCTTGGGCAGATTGGTCATCTCATCAAAGCTTTCCGCCCCCTGATAAAGCCACTGCCAAACCTGCCTGGTTCGGAATGCGGGCTCACCCAGACCTTCGATTTCCTTTTTCAGTGCATCCATTTCCAGATCAAGGATATTGATTGTGCTCATATTATAAAAGATCCTTCTTCCATCGCTTAACCCTTCTTCTTCAACCGGGCAATAAAGAAACCGTCGGTTCCATCAATGTGAGGGTATAACTTTAACATGCCGTCTTTGGTTCCATGCTTGCTGCGCAGGTTCTCTGGCAGAATATCATCAAGGGAGGTGCGCTCAAAGCCGGCCTGTGCGTCCAGAAAACTCCGGACGACCTGTTCATTCTCGCGTTCATCCATCGAACAGGTGCTGTAAACCAATACACCGCCGAGGGCAACTGCTCTACCCGCATTATATAATATTTTTCTCTGCACCTCAACCAAACTGTCGAAATCAGCCTGCTTCCGCTGCCATTTAATATCTGGCTTTCTGCGAATGATTCCGGTTCCTGAACATGGCGCGTCTACAAGCACCCGGTGATATAGCTCTGCTTCGTCATTTATGCTTTCCATGGCATCCCTCTTTCGGGCATCGATGATATGTATGCCCAGCCTTTGAGCATTTTCGCGAATTAAGTCGGTTTTATGCTCATGAATGTCCCACGCTGTGATTTGACCCTGATCCTGCATTAGCTGGGCAATATGGGTTGTTTTACCACCCGGTGCCGCACAGACATCGAGAACTCTTTCGCCGGGCTGCGGATCCAGTATTCTTGCAGCCAACATTGAGCTTTCATCCTGAACAGTAAGCCAGCCATTATTGAATACCGGGAGCTGTGAAATATCTGTCACGCCATGTAAAACAAGGGCTTCCGGCAAGAAACGCCCCGGATCAGCTTTGATGCCTGCCTCGGTTAATTCGTTCATCACATCCTGAGGGGTTGCTTTCAGCGTATTCACACGAACCGAAAAGTCAGGGCGCTCCACCAGAGCTTTAAGCAGTTGTCGGGTGAAAGCTTCCCCAAATTCTGTTATCCATTCGGTCACCAAATACTCGGGAAAGGAATATTGCAGCGACAGTTCACCGGACAACGAGCCGGCCTGAGGGTGCTGGAGATCAATTTGTGCTTTTTGCCGGGAAATATTCCTGAGGATTGCATTGATGAAACCACTGGAGGCCTTTGCATACTTTTTTGCCAGGTCAACGGCGGTGTTACAGGCTGCTGATGGGGGAACCCTGTCGAGAAACAAAAGCTGGTACACACCCAATCTTAAAATCAGCAGCACCCACACAGACAGCTTATTCAGCCTTGTTTTCGAAAAACGGGATATGACCCAGTCCAAAGTCAGCTTCCAGGTGACGGTTCCATAAACAAGCTCTGTGACAAAAGCTTTGTCACGGCCATCCAGGTTGGTATCCCGCAGAACTTTTTTCAGTACAAGGTTGGAATAGGCTTCCTTCGTTTCAATTTCATTTAGTGCCTTCAGGGCTGTTTCTCTTGCTTTATCCATGCTTTCCCTTTGATCCGTTTCTAAGATGTTGATGATTCAATGCTTTCCGCTTGTTTGTATGGTTTTATCCATATGATTCCCAGATTGATCCAAAACATTACGAAAAATCCGAAGAAAATTTCCTGATGCAATCTTTTCAATCATTCTATCCGAGTAATTCATACGAGCCAACCTGTTAAACAGTGCATGCAGGCTTTCCACCCCGTTAATCGGGGCCGGCAGGCTGTACATGCCGTCAAAATCGGCACCGATACCAACCGCATCTTCGCCGGCTTTTTCAAGAATATGATCGATATGCGGTATTAAAGCTGCAAGATCTGCTTTCCCGGGTGGGCCGATGAACTTCGTATAAAAGTTTATTCCGATCACACCTCCGGTTTGTGCAACTGCCAATAATTGATCATCCCGCAGGTTCCTGGGGTGATCATGGATCTTCCTCGCATTAGAGTGAGAGGCAATGATGGGCTTGCATGCAAGCTCAATACAATCATAAAAGGTTCTTTCTCCACAATGGGATATGTCCAGGACCATTCCGTTTTGCTGCATCCACTGCACTACTTCCCGCCCGAAAGCCGTTAGCCCCCTGTTTTCGGGTTCATCGGCGCCATCCCCCAATGCATTGGCGTGGTTCCATGTCAGTGTCAGAACGCGTACCCCGGCCTGGTAAAACAATTTCAGGTTTTCAATATTCCCTTCGAGGCATTCACCGCCTTCAAGGGCCAGGAACGCGCAAACCTTTTTTTCTTCCAGACCTTTTTCCATCTCCGCAACATCTGTGCAAAGCGTAAGATGGGGATCCTCACTTTGGAACTTTTTAGCTGTCAGGATATAACGCATCGCCCCATCATAGGATGGTTTCACCTTATACGGATCCTGCCATACAGCCAGCACCTGCACAAAACCATCATATTGTCGGGCTCTCGCAGTATCCCAGTGAAATGAATTGACTGAAAGGCCTTCCCCTGCATTCACAGCCCTGGTCAGTGTATCACAATGGGCATCAAATATCAGCATATCTTCCCCCAAGAGCATTTCACCATCAGCAGCAGGCAGCTGGCTCAATCCCGTCTGATACCAAACCTTAGTATGTTCAGAACGCCTGCTCAATGTAATGAAGCTCCAACAGCTTCCCTTCTCTGGAGACGAATATTTCCATGATGTCAAACTGCACAGGAGCATTTACAGCGCTATGCGCCTTTAAAAAACATGCCGCCACCTGACGGATGGTTTGCTGCTTTTTCCAGGATACAGCCTCGGCCGGGGTTCCATAAGTGTTGCCCGTACGGGTTTTAACTTCAATAAAACAGAGCTGCTCCCCATGAGCAGCAATCAGATCGATCTCTCCCAGACGACCCACTCTGTAATTTTCCGCCAGGATTTTATAGCCTTTTTTATTCAGATGCTCCTGCGCAAGCTTTTCTCCAAGCTTTCCGATCTCCTTCCGATCCATTCCAACAGGTTTCCTTCCATTCTATTCAGTAGATGCACGAATTAGTAAAGCAATTGGGCAGTGCCATAAGATTCTTTGGGTTTCTATTTGACTTGATTATAGGCCAGATAGACCTGTCTGTGTGGCTCACCGAGCAAATTTTTTACCGGCTTCTTCATCCACCCGGCTGATAAACAGCAGCACCTCGGCCACCACTTCATACAGCTCAGCGGGGATTTCAGAGCCCACACGCAGTTTGTCCAGTGTTTCCGCCAGATGGGCATCCTGCACCACGGGAATCTTTTCTTGCTTTGCCACCTCAATAATTTTTTCGGCAAGCTCGCCTTTGCCCGACGCAATGACCATCGGAGCGTTGTTTTCACCAGGGGTATATGCCAATGCTGACGCTTTCTTTATCTCTTTTTTCTCCATATTGTCAAACCTTTATATCAATTTTTTGGTTGGGCTGGGTAATGTCATGGGCCTTCTTCATCGCATTGAACAGATCAAGTTCCTCATCCCTGGGGGCAACCTTCAGTTCATACAAGTGAAAACCCTTTAATTTTAAAGCCTCGTGCAAAGCCTTGGTTTGATCGGTTAAGAGGGGATAGAACTTTTCATTCTCCACCATCACACGAAGCATAATATTCTTTTTCTGCACATGGACAAAGGTGTCGATGGTTCCCAGGTTCATCGTGGTCAGGGATAGAAACAGGGAAAAATCCTCCGCGTTCGGCTTTCTCGGCCCCTTGCGTTTCATTACATACAGCTCTCCGTGGGTGGTGTTGTCCTTTAAAACCAGGGGAAGCTGAACAAAGGCTTCGTAGCTTGTAATATCATTGAAAAAAGAAACAGCTGTCTGCAGCTCCCGTAACTCAGGCAAAAGCCTCTCACTTTCGGGGCCTTCAACCTTTCCTAAAACCTGACTGATCACCTGCAGCTTTCTTTCAGTCTGCTCGATCCATTCATCCACCTTCGGAAGACCTGCGTCCTGCGCCCGCACTGATGTATCAGATAGTGCCTCATGTGCAGCCTTCAGGATGATCTGTCCTGCTCTTTCAGCAGTCATCGGCTGCTGGTTTTTTTCCTGAACCACTTGCTCAAAAAAATCGGCAACTGCTTTAACAATCTCATTTTGAAGGGGAGGATCTGCTTTTTCGAAGCCCGGCAGAAGCTGATTCAGCAGGGTATCAATCGCTTTATTCTCCATCAGCTCTGTCGTAGGATGCTGCAACAGGTTTTGGGGGGCGGCGGCCAGGGTACTCATTTGCTGTAGAACATTCTTCAAAGTATTTATCAGGGCTTTATCCGCAGCCAGGGACAGATCGGTTGTGGTTTTGTCCGGAACAGAATTGGAATTGAGTATGGATGTGATTTGTCTGGCTAATGCCGGCAGATCCTGCTTTTGTACAATTTCGTCAGTTACGAGGGCATCGGCCAGTGCCAAAACGGTACTGTCCTGTAATTGTGTAAGTTTGTTTGCCAGGCCTTGAAGCTTTTCATGAAATTGAAAGCTTTGATCCTCAAACTGCTTGATCAGCGGAAAATACTCACTGTTGTTTTCCATTTTATTTAAGATTAAGAATACAGCCTGCCTGGGTTCAGTGACGTCCTGGGATTGGATAAGGTTCAGCGCTTTTTCTATGATTTGTGCAGATGGCTTGACACCCAGCTCGGTCATGGCTTTAACGATTTCCATTCTGCCGCCGTCGGTGGGAAGCTTCAGAGCCTTCAGAATGCCGACCGGATCCATGGATGTATCCTTTGCCTGAGCCTGGTTCGTCACCACTTCCTTCACAAAAAGGCGGCCTTCGTTTTCTTCAACAACCTCCAGCCGAAGCACCTGGCCTTGGGAATATTCCGCCCCCGATTTAACCTCGGCATTGACTTTGCTTCCATCTGGCAGCTGAAGCGTTAAAAGGCCGTCGGCTAACGAAAGAATACGCCCGGTAAAACGATCCCCCACCGTTAAAGCTTCTTTTGCATATTGGGTAAAAAGCTGGAGAATTTGTTGTGATTCTGTTATTTTCATAAATCTTCATCCACCCACTGCCGGGTAAAGGTTCGCCGATGTATCGGGCACAGTCCGTTTGCGCGGATGGCCTGAATATGGTCTTCGGTCCCATACCCCTTGTGCCGGGAAAAATTATACCCGGGATACTGTTTATCGGCCTGTTCCATCCATCTGTCCCGGGTAACCTTGGCCAGTATGGACGCTGCTGCAACGGAAATGCTGAGGCTGTCGGCCTTGAAGATGGACAGCTGTTCAATTTGAAGGGAAAGCTTTACTGCATCAATGATGAGGTAATCCGGTTGGGTTTTTAGTTGCGATACTGCCAGAACCATAGCCTTTCGAGTAGCATTGAGGATGTTCATTTGATCAATTTCATCGGACATCACCATTCCAATGCCATAATCTACAGCTTCGGCCATAATCCTGTCAAACAGCTTGTCCCTGACAACCGGTGACAGCTTCTTTGAATCATTCAGTTGTTCAATAAAGCAACCCTGAGGAAGCACCACACAGCTTGCCACAACCGGTCCGGCCAATGGCCCCCTGCCCGCTTCATCAACACCCCCGATGTGCACATAGCCCTTTGTGCGGGCGATGATCTCATATTGGGACATTTTTTGTATTCTACTTCGTTCTTCATTGAGCTTATGTAGCTTCCTGCTATATATATCGGCAAGTTTGGCAACCTGGATACCCTGCTGCGGCACGAGGTCCGCAAGCCATTGAACGGCTTGCTCCAAAGGTATTCCTGCTGCCTTTTCCCGAATTTCGTTCAAAGTCATTTTCTGCTTCATATCATCTCTCCTGTCATGGAGTTTCCAGCGTGATCTTTCCGATCTTTGCAGCACGGAATTCATCGAGAACAATATTCCCGATGCGGTAATAATCAACATCTCCGCCTGAAATTAAGCAGCCTCGCTTACGCCCGGCTTCTTCCAGAAGAACCGCTCCGGTTTTTCCCTGGATCTCCTCCAGTTTATAACGCCCTGCCAGGCTGGCGGGATACAGTATGGCAAGCTTTTCAAAAAGCTTTGCTGCCAGGGTGGGGACATCCATGATCTCATCCCGGATGGCACCGGTAAATGCCAGATGCATGCCAGTTTCCGGGTCTTCAAATTTGGGCCACAGGATTCCCGGGGTGTCCATCAGCTGGATTTCCGGGTTGATGCGCACCCACTGCTTGCTGCGGGTTACACCCGGCCTGTTTCCGGTGATGGCGGTGGCTTTGCCGGTGAGCTTGTTGATGAATGCGGATTTTCCGACGTTGGGAATGCCTACAATCATGGTTTTAATGGGTTTTAAAATTCTTCCCCTGGCCGCTGCATTGTCAAGCTTTGGCTGCATGATCTTTTTCAGCCTTGCTTTCAGTTCTGCAATGCCTTCGCCGGTGATGGAATTGGTCTGAATCACATCAATGCCTGCCTGGTTGAACCATTCCTTCCACAACTTGTTTTTGGCAGGATCGGCCAAATCACTTTTATTCAAAAGAATTACTCTGGGTTTGTTCATTGTCAGCTCGTTGATTTCGGGGTTTTGGCTGCTTTTGGGAATCCGCGCATCCAAAAGCTCTACCACAACATCTACCATCTTGATGTTTTCAGCGAGCATGCGCCTTGTTTTTGCCATATGACCCGGGAACCATTGAATATTCATCGTATCCTCTCCATGTAAATGTGCATAAAGTAAGAAAGAGGACAACCTGTCCTCTTTCTGATAAATTACTTCTTTTTGTTGATGTCTTCTTTAACCCTGGCTGATTTACCCACTCTGTCACGCAGATAGTATAGCTTGGCCCTTCTGACCTTACCTCTGCGAACGATTTCAACATTATCAACCTTGGGAGAATGAATCGGGAATACCCTTTCGACACCAATTCCAAAGGACAGCCTTCTGACCACGATGGCGCGGCTGATGCCGGTGCCATGCATGGCAATGATGGTTCCTTCAAATATTTGAAGCCTTTCGCGGGTTCCTTCCTTAACCTTAACGGCAACCTTTACATAGTCACCAATCATCAGCTTTGGCAGGTCTTCTTTCATGTTTTCCTTTTCCAGGGTGCGGATAATATCATATTTATCCATTTCAGTTCCTCCATATCGTAGACGTTCATGCCTGCAAACTCTTTTCAGGCAGCGGACCGTCCGTAGTCACGCAGAAAATTATAACACAGCACTTCCCCGTTGTAAAGGAAAATTATCGGATTCTTACGGTTGTATCCAGCGGGACGATTTGAATCCAGGTCTGACCGGGATTTAAAACAATTTTCTCTTTCTTCGCGTTTCGGTATATTGTCTGGGAAGTACGTGAGCTCTTCTCCCAGGTGATCTCCTGCGCCAGGCCGTTGGTGATGAAATAACCCTTTCCGGAACCGGCGGTGATCACATCTTTTCTGCCGTATTTATCCTGCGGGATGTTTTTGGTTTCCACATGCAGAATGAGGATGTTTTTAGTGCGGATTGGCTCGTCAGTATTTCTGTCGATTTGGAATTCCCCAAGACGCGTGCGTTTATAATTCTTTAGCTCGGAATCATAATAAAAACCACCGTTGCTGTTGGTACTGTACTTGATAAAGATTTCCTTGGCGCTTTGGCCTTCGGGGAGATCGGTATCTGTTGGCTGGTATTCAAAGGGTAGCCTTTTCTCGGTTTCCTGAGTATACTGGGCTTTGCCAATAAACTTGTTGATCCTTTCCGGAGAGGTATAGGAATCATGATAATTGGTTCTGTCCCGGGTTAAATCCCAGTAAACGCTGCCGGCCTCGCTGGAGACTCCGTCGATGTTATCGATCTCAAACAGATCCAAATCACGATAGGCATAATCGCTCCAGCCGATGTGAGCATAGATGGCGTCGTATTCCATGGCATAATCCAGGAAATAATGCCTTGAACTGCGCACTGGCCCAACCAGTTCAGGCATATTATTGTAAAATATCGCCATATAGCGGGTGTCACCATATTCTACAAGGATTTCATAAACGATTTGCGCAATGCCGATACCTCCCTGGGGCAGCACCTTGCTGGTCTCATTGTCGATCATGACGGCAATGGGCCTTACCCCCTCTTTAGGGAAAACAAAGTTCTCCTCCGCCCTGGGCCCTGGCGTAGGTGTTATGGTAACATCCGCGGGTTGGGTCGGTACCGGTGAAACAATTGCCGGTGTAGGTGCAGGTGTAATGTCTGTTTGCGTTCCTGCCATCTGCTTTGTCTTCGCGTTCCGGATAGCCCCCATAATAAGAACTGTTGAAACGGTCACAATGGAGAAACCAACCACTGAAAGCAGAATCCAGCCTCTTTTATTCAGCTTGATCTTGAACTTTTTCATTATGAACCCCCGAAATAATTGTTTACTGTTTTCTTTATGTATGAGTGGTCACCGAGACGGGAGATATGCTCGCCGCCTGGTTAAGGTAATCGGTACCCGCCACCAGGAATTTTCAGTCCTGAAGGTTGAAAATACGTGAAGGGGCGGAGGACATCAGACCTCATTATATAATATTATACCGAATGGACGTCGAATATCAATCTTTTGTTCCAATTCCGCCCAAGCCAAACCTTTCCATTCCTGAAAACCTGTCACGTGAAAAAAGGCACTGAGATGAAGTTTATTCATTTCGTGCCTTTGCGATGGTGATGTTGACGTTTTTGGCTTATTCAAAGTCGTCGTCTTCAGAATCTTCATCCTCAAGATCGTCTTCATCATCTTCAAAGTCATACTCGTCGGAAGCAGACTGCTTGAAAGCTTCAAAAGCCCTGTCCAGCTCATCTTCGTCCTCGATACTGACCAGAAAATCTTCGTCACCGTCTTTTTCCATTCTCATGATGATGACCTCGCCGTCTTCATCGTCATCATCGTCTTCCAAAGAATGCATCACAGCATACTCCTGATCTTCCAGTTTGACGGTGGCAAGGAACTCTACCTTAATCGTTTCACCGTTTTCGCCGGTTAATTCAATGATATTGTCCATATCTTCGCAATCATGGTGATGTCCGCATTCATGGCAGTTATGTTCAGACATAATCAAATCCTCCTTTAATAACCTTTATGTGCATGGGTTTCCCCTGCTGGATCATTCGTTGCATATCAGCGATGTGCATCCATATAGCTCTGAAGAATAAAGGATGCTGCCAGCTGATCAATTTTTTGTTTGTGTCTCTTACTGTCGATGCCCATTTCGATGAGAACATTTCTGGACTGTACGGTGGAAAGCCTTTCATCCCATGGGATGACCCTGATGCCCGGTATAAACCCTTCCAGCTTTTCAATAAACCTTTGGGTTCTGATTCCCCGCTCACCCAGCGTACCGTTCATATTTTCGGGAAAACCCACCACAAGGATATTGCAGGAATAAAAAACAACCAACTCCTGAATTCTCTGCAGCGGTTTTTTCCATTCGCCCTTCCAATGGATGGTCTCAAGCGCCTGGGCTGTAATTCCCAAGGGATCACTGACCGCGACCCCTATTCTGGCTTCACCGAAATCTATACCCAGTATTCGCATAAACCCTCCCGTCTATACCCTGCTGAAGGGAAATGGAACAGAAAAGGCTGTTGCCGAAGGGCACCCGTATCATTTTCGAAGATACGCCCGCCGGTTAAACCTCTACCATCATACCCCAACCGCTTAAGCTTTGTCAATGCGAATCATCGTTTCTTCCCAGACCTCCGGTGCTTCAAAGCCCAAAAGGTTAACCACCGTGGAGGCAATATTCGCAAGACCAAACTCGCCATCCTTTAGTGAATATGCATTTTTGTGCTGATTGTCATAAACGATCAACGGCACCTTATTCAGTGTGTGGCTGGTTTTTGCTTTGAAGCCGCCTTTCTCGTTCTTCTTGGGTTTACCGTTCTTGTCAAGCTCGAACATTTCATCCGCATTTCCATGGTCGGCTGTTATAATGGCCATTCCACCCAGCTCATCGATGACGGGAAGCAGACGCTTCAGGCACAAATCCACCGTTTCAACGGCAATACGAGCTGCAAGGAAATTGCCAGTATGGCCTACCATGTCACCGTTGGCAAAATTTACCCGTGCAAAGCGGTATTTGCCGGTGCGCAGCTCTGCGATCATTTTATCGGTGATTTCAGCCGCCTTCATCCATGGCCGCTGTTCAAAGGGGATGATGTCGGAAGGAACTTCAATATAGGTTTCAAGAACATCATTGAATTTTCCGCTGCGGTTTCCATTCCAAAAATAAGTGACATGACCATATTTCTGTGTCTCCGAAATGGCAAGCTGCGTGACACCGGTTTTGGTCAGATACTCACACAGGGTATTGCGAATTTCCGGCGGAGAGACCAAATACCTTTTTGGAATATGCAGATCCCCGTCATATTCCAGCATACCGGCGTAAACCACCTTTGGAAGCCTTTTTCTATCGAATTTGTTGAAGTCCATATCTTCAAAAGCTTTACTGATTTCGATGGCGCGGTCGCCACGGAAGTTGAAGAACACAACACTGTCGTGATCATGAATGGTTCCGATTGGTTGCCCGTTTTCACCGATAACAAAGGCAGGAAGGTCCTGATCGATCACAGGCTGTTCGGCCCGATAGGTTTCAATGGCCTCTTCTGCCGAAGAAAATATCCTTCCTTCGCCCAGCACATGGGTTTTCCATCCAATTTCCACCATACTCCAGTTGGCTTCGTAGCGATCCATTGTGACCTTCATGCGACCTCCGCCGCTGGCTATCTGAACGTCAAAGCTGCTGCTGCGAAGCTCCGTGAGGAAAGCTTCAAAGGGTTGAACATACTCGAGAGCGGAGGTCTCACCCACATCCCGCCCATCCAGGAGAATATGAACACGAACCTTAGCAATCCCTTCGTCCCTGGCTTTGAGGATCATCGCTTTTAAATGATCAATATGGGAGTGTACATTGCCATCACTGAAAAGGCCCAGAAAATGCAGTGTGGATTGGTGCTCCTTCACATTGTCGGACAAATCCTTCCAGGACTTTCCTTCAAACATTTTTCCAGTCCGAATGGCTTCGGTGACCAGCTTGGCTCCCTGGCTGTATACCTGCCCCGATCCGATGGCGTTATGACCAACCTCGGAGTTTCCCATGTCATCATCGCTTGGAAGGCCGACCGCGGTGCCATGAGCTTTCAAAAGAGTATTCGGATAGTTTTGGAACAGGCTGTCAAGATAAGGGGTATAGGCATGAAACACAGCATTGCCTTCAGTCTTTTCAGAGATGCCTACACCGTCCATCACAACAACGACAACCGGGCCCTCATACTCCGGGAATTGATTTAGTTTGTTTAACATGTGTCAAACCTCCTGTGGAAAGCAAATAAATCTGTGAAAATAGTAAAGTTTCATTAGGATTTAAAAAGCCCTCCGGAAAACCCGGAGGGCCGGTAAGATTGAGCAGCGTTTGCTGTTATGCTTCGTAGTTGACGATCTTCATGTATTCGTCGAGCTTCAGGCTTGCTCCGCCAATCAGTCCACCGTCGATATTGGCCATGCCAAATAATTCTGCCGCGTTGGAAGCTTTTACACTCCCGCCATAAAGAACGCGAACATTGGCTGCCGCCTCTTCATCGTACAATTCGTTAACCAGATCGCGGATCACCAGGCAGGCTTCTTCGGCCTGAGCGGTGGTTGCAGTCTTTCCTGTTCCGATGGCCCAGATGGGTTCGTATGCAATCACAAGCTTTTTGATCTGATCCTTGGTCAGGCCAAGGAGAGCAACCTTCATCTGGTAGCGGATATGTTCCTTTGTAACGCCCTGTTCCCTCTGGGTCAGGGTTTCACCACAGCAGATGATCGGTGTCATGCCGCTGTTGAAAATGGCATGAGCCTTCTTGTTGACAAGTTCGTTGGTTTCAGCGTAGTATTCCCTTCTTTCGGAATGGCCGATGATCACATAATCAACACCGCATTCCTTCAGCATTGCGCAGGATACTTCGCCGGTGTATGCACCGTTGTCTTCCCAGTGTACATTCTGAGCAGCAACCTTGATGTTTGTACCCTTGCTGGCTTCAACAGCTGCAGGGATGGCAACAAAAGGAACGCCAACAACCACTTCTGTTTTTGCATCCTTCACGGAATCCTTCAGGCTGGCAATAAACTCAGCCCCTTCCTTCGGGGTTTTGTTCATCTTCCAGTTACCCGCTGCCATAATGACACGGCTGTGTTTGTCGAGCAGGCATGCTATCCCGGGCAGAACCTTGCCCTCCAGAAATTCAAGCGAAGCTCCGCCGCCGGTTGAAATGTGTGTGATTTTGTCTGCAAAGCCCAGCTGTTCAACTGCTGCTGCAGAATCACCGCCACCAACGATGGAAACAGCACCGGACTCAGCCACAGCCTCTGCGATCTTCTTGGTGCCATTGGCAAATTTCGGGAACTCAAACACACCCATGGGGCCGTTCCATACGATGGTCTTTGCCTTTTTGATTTCATGGCTGAACTTTTCGATGGTGATCGTTCCGATGTCCATCCCCATCCATCCATCCGGAATATTATCGGAAGGAACATATTTTTCTTCGGTGTCAGCACTGAATTCCTTTCCGATGACATTACCAATAGGCAGCAGAAGGTTTACACCCATCTTTTCAGCTTTTTCCATTAGATCTCTGGCAAGATCCAGTTTGTCTTCCTCACAGATGGAATTTCCAATTTTATAGCCCTTTGCCCGCAGGAAGGTGTAGGCCATGCCGCCGCCGATGATCAGGCTGTCTACCTTGTTTAAAAGGTTTTCAATAACGGTAATCTTGTCGGAAACCTTTGCTCCACCAAGAATGGCGACAAATGGACGTGCAGGGTTCGAAAGTGCCTTGCCCATGATATCGATTTCTTTTTTAATTAAGAAACCTGAAACCGCCGGCAGATAATCTGCCAGTCCCGCAGTGGAGGAATGAGCCCGGTGTGCGGTTCCAAAGGCGTCATTGACATATATTTCAGCCATTGCGGCCAGTTCTTTTGTAAACTCAGGTACGTTTTTCTCCTCTTCCTTGTGGAAACGTACGTTTTCAAGCATCATCACCTGGCCATCCTTCAAGGCGGTGGCTTTTGCCTTCGCATCCTCGCCGATGACATCGGCAGCCAGAACGACCTCCTGCCCGAGAAGCTCACTAAGCCTTACAGCAGCAGGTTTCATGCTGAACTTTGGTTCAAAACCGTTTTTAGGGCGACCCAGGTGGGACACAAGAATGGTTTTGGCGCCGTTGCGAATCAGATACTTAATGGTGGGGACAGCAGCAACAATCCTTTTATCATCCGTGATGTTTCCTTCACTGTCCAGTGGAACATTGAAGTCGACCCTGGCAATGACTCGTTTTCCCTTGACATCAATGTCTTCGACGCTCATTTTATTATACAAGCTCATAGTTTCCATCTCCTTACATTCAGGCTTTTGGTGTTTTTGTTTCAACAGAAGCAGCCGTGTAAATCAAATAAATCGCAGAGGATTTTACAAAGTAAAATCCAGCATTGAGCGACCCGCCAGCAGAGGATTTTACAAAGTAAAATCCAGCATTGAGCGACCCGCCAGTAGAGGATTTTACAAAGTAAAATCCAGCATTTAGCGACCTGCTAGAAAACAGGCATCCTCTGAAGGATGCCTGTTAAGAAAGCTGAATGGACCTTATTTTGCGTCAACCTTTGCCATATGAGCGATAAGCTCAACAACCTTGTTGGAATAACCCCATTCATTGTCATACCAGGAAACAACCTTCACGAAATTATCATTTAAGGAGATTCCTGCTTTGGCATCGAAAATGGAGGTTCTTGCATCACCGATAAAGTCTGTGGATACAACTGCGTCTTCAGTGTAACCAAGGATGCCCTTCAGTTCGTTCTCGGAAGCAGCCTTCATGGCATCGCAGATTTCCTGGTAGGAAGCAGCCTTTTCAAGGCGGCAGGTTAAATCAACCACAGAAACATCGGCTACGGGAACACGGAAAGCCATACCGGTGAGTTTTCCGTTCAGCTCGGGAATAACCTTGCCCACTGCCTTTGCAGCGCCGGTGGAGGAAGGAATAATATTGAAGCCTGCACCCCTGCCGCCTCTCCAGTCTTTCTTGGAAGGACCGTCAACGGTTTTCTGGGTGGCTGTGGTGGCATGTACGGTGGTCATAAGGCCTTCTACGATACCAAATTTGTCATTGATAACTTTTGCAATGGGAGCAAGACAGTTGGTGGTGCAGGAAGCATTGGAAACAACGTTCATGCTCGTGTTGTATTTGTCTTGGTTCACGCCCATAACAAACATTGGAGCGTCTGCAGAAGGAGCGCTGATGATTACCTTCTTTGCGCCACCCTGGAAATGTGCACTGGCTTTATCGATAGTGGTGAATACTCCGGTAGATTCAACAACGTAATCTGCACCGCAGCTCTTCCAATCGATATCCTGGGGATTCATTTGTGCAAAAACCATAACTTCTTCGCCGTCTACGACCAGCTTACCATCTTTTTCGCCGATTTCACCTTTGTATTGACCATGTACGGAATCGTATTTCAGCATATATTGCATGTATGCCAGATCGATGAACGGGTCGTTTATGCCAACCACCTGAACATCTGCATTTTTCATAGCAGCCCGGAACACGAGGCGTCCGATTCTGCCGAAACCATTGATACCAACCTTAATTGCCATTTTTATCTCCTCCTGAAAATATTGATTTGACCCTATTATTGGTCATCGTTAACAAAATAACAATTGTCGCAACCATTCTATATTATTTTACCCTTCTTTTCAAGTCTCATCAGGTAAAAAAATGATCGATTGGCAGGAAACAAATTATGAAATATGTACAAGAAACGGGAAACATCAGGAATCTGGACAGGCTGTGCAGGCAGAGAATACTTTATCTGCCTGCTGGCGGTTACTTTCATACATCAGAATGGATGCTGCCACACCTGCATTAAGGGACTCTGCTCCCCCCTGCATGGGAATATGAACCCTTTTCCCGGCTGCGTCGAGCATATCTTCCGATACACCCTTTCCTTCATTGCCGACAGCAAGAAGGAATTCTCCGGTCAAGTCTGTTTCGTGGCACACCGATGCTTTCTCCAGGCATGCAGCGATTAGCTCAAGCTGATATTCTTTTGCAAAGCTGACTATTTCCTTGATGCTTATATTTTCAATAACGGGAATATGAAAAACAGAGCCCATGGTAGAACGCAGAACCTTACCGTTAAAGATGTCCACGCTTCCGCATGCGGCAATAACAGCATCAAAGCCCAAGGCATGGGCGGAGCGGATCATCGTTCCGCAGTTTCCGGGATCCTGTACATTATCCAGGATTAATCCTCGAAAGCCCTGACGATATATGGAGCTTAGAGAGCGATCGGGAATACGGACAACCGCAAGCACACCTTGCGGAGTTTCAGTTTGCGCCATCTGGCAGAACAACCCCAAAGGCATTTCGAACAACGGAATGCCTTCAGGCAGCAAACTGTCAAACTCAGGAACCAACCTGCCGGCGGTTTCGGAAGCAAAACAGATTTTTTCCACACTCATTCCCGATAAAAGGGCTTCCTTTACAAATCGGACGCCTTCCACGATAAAGCAGCGCTGTTTTTTGCGTTCCTTTTTATCCTGTAGCGCAACGATTTCCTTTACCGTTTTATTCTGGCGGCTTTGAACCAATAGAAGCTTCTCCAAAATGATCCTTCCTGTAAAAAAGTTTACCAGCCGGTAAACTTTTTATTTTAATATGTACCGGTGCGAATAGAGCGCCTGGCTCTTTAGTATTAGCCCAGTGACTTTAATAAAACACAGATAACTGTTTCGCCTGGCGAAGCCGGAGAAAGCATTTGACGTGGGGCTTAGTTCTTGGGGTAGCCCCATTTCTTAAAAGTGAAATCAAAGCGTTTTGAAACCTTTTGCATCACCCTGGGATCCATTTCATGCCTGTTGGGTTTATAGCTTTTCTGCAATTCTATATACTGCTCTATAGCAGGTTTTGCTTTCTCAAAGCCTTCAATGCCAAGCTGTTGATAAACCTTTTCGATGTTTCCAAGAGGATCCTTTACAACGTCCTCATAACGAACCTCGATGAGGTTCCCTTCTGGAATAAGATCCTTCTCATCAAAGTATTTCTTATACATGCTTTCATAAATTTCAAACTGGGTTTCTTCGGATTCTTCTTCGGGGATTCTCTTCTGAAGCCCAAATACAGGGAAGAAATTGTCATACAGTCTTTTTGTGGATGCATAGACCTTGTAAGGGTTTCTGCATATGTGAATGAACTTGGCATTGGGGAACAGCTCTAACAGCTGGCGAATTCTGCTGGTATTGGTGGGGCTCTTGAGCAAAAGCCTCTTCCCCTTCAGCTGGAATGTCACTTTCTTGATGATATATAAATATTTCTGTTTCCACTCTGAAAGCTCTCCTTCCGTCATATCTCGGAAAGAGGCATATTTCTGATACTTGAAATGGTTTCTGGGGAAAGCAACCAGGTGGTAGTTGGAAAGCGTGGATAAATTGGCAATTGCAAACTCTTCTTCCTGGGAAGATACCGTGTCTAATACTACGCTGTCCATATGACGGTTCTTGGGCAGTGCCTTTTTCATGATCCTCTCAAAGACCTTATTACCAAGCAGGAACATGCTGGGGCCAAAGCAATGCATGGCGTTTGTGACACCAAACTGCTCGTCCTGCGAAAGCATGTTGACCATATAGGTTGTTCCGCTGCGCCAGTGACCGAGAATAAAAATGGGCTCCTTGTCGATCCGGGTTTTCTTCACACGCAGATCAAACACCAGCTTTTCAATTAAGCGCACCGGTGTTAGCAGTATGATGACAATGGTGATGTACAGGAACTTTGGAAGGCTTTTAAAGTAGATGGGTTTATCCCTGTTCTGCCATAAAAGCTTGATCCAGTTTCTCAGCGTACAACCAAGCAAAAACTGTATAGATAAATCTCTGATATATCGAAACTCCATCAATCCATCTCCTCAGGTTTTTCTTCAGATATTGCACTTCCATCGCATGTTTTACGTATCATGGCCTGTTCAATTTTATTTTACCAAAGAAACCATGTATAATGCAAGTTTACGAGAGAAAATGCGAACGTTCTTACCGCATGCCCAGTTCGGTGATGAATACGTCCAATGCCATTCTTGGGTCCATTCGACTGCTTTTGGAGGCTTGATCCATTTCCACGCATTTTCGCATGGCCTGCTTCAGCTGCTCTATCGTAAAGGAAGCTGCCTGCTTACGAACTTTTCCCACGACATAGGGGTTCATGCCCAGCAATTTGGCCATATCCGTCTGGGATAGCTTCTTTTCCTCCATCTTCTTCAGCCGAAGCATGACCCCCATTTGCCTGCCGACCATAGCCATAATCAAGGGAATGGGTTCCTTCTGTTCCACCAGTTCGTTGAGAATTCTCAGTGCCTGGGTAGTCTGTCGCTGAGAAATGGCGTCGGTGAGGTCGAAGATGATGCTCTTAACGCTGCGTGAAGCAACGGCATCGATGTGTTTACGGGTGATTCGTTCGGCATCTGCCGCGTACCGTGCTATTTTTTCAAGCTCCAACGACATGAAGTTCATGTCGGGATCAAGTAGTGTAACGAGGTATGCGGCATCCTGCTCACTGATTTGCTTGCGGAAACGGGAAAACTTGTTGATCACCCATTTGGTCAGAGCGTTTTCGTCCTGGCGTTTGCAATCGATAACTAAACAATTTTTCTCCAGCGCTTTATAAAACGTAAGCCGTTTATCAACCTCCTGCTGAATAAAGATCAGACAGATATATTCGGGCAGAGAACTAAAGAATGCATTCCAGTCAGTTTCCTTGCCCCCCTGTTTAAACAGAGTGCTTTCCTTTACCAGCACAACTCGTCTGTCTACAAAGGCAGGATATATGGATACGGCATCAGAGACCATCTGAAAAGTAACCTTTCCCGTCAATTCCGTGTAGTTGAAGACCTTTGAGTTTTCATCCAAAAGCTTCTCCAGTATCTGATCTGCATAATGCCGGACAAGGTACTGCTCCGGCCCGGTAAACAGGTAAATCCTTCCTATTTTGTTTTCTTTCAATTGCTTTTTCAGAACATCCATGCTCATAGCTTTTCATATCCTTTTCTGTCAATGGATCTGTAAAACCATATCAATCACCAGCTACTGCTTCATCAAAAATCCTATCATTTCACTCTGAAAAAGTAAATGCTTCTTCCCTGTACCAGGTGCGGATATGGTATTTCTTTCCATCGCTATCCACAATCACAGCCCCGTTTTCCAAGGTGACATACACCTTTATACCATGAGCATCCAGACGCTTGAGCACCGCTTCAGAAGGGTGACCAAAGCTGTT
>JAGOJH010000137.1 GCA_017995215.1 Thermoclostridium sp. | reverse complement strand
ATTTGCCGCTGACTTCCTTCAGATTCCACCTCACGGTGGTCACCCTTGTCTTTGGCTATACACTTCCCACTACTAGGGTGTGTTCGGGACTTTCACCCGTTAGATTGCGCCCATGCTGGGCGCACATTATTAACAAGCCAGAGAGCCTGGACCCTCTGGCTTGTCTAAATGCTATTGAGCAGTACGCTCGGCCAGTTTTTCATCCAGCTGCTTGCGGGTGACTCTGAGGCCTTTGTAGCTTTCATCGTCCAGCTGTCTTTTACGAGCCTTTATGCCGGTATACTTACCATTCTTGAAAGCGTAAAAATACACACCCTCTTCATCAGATACCAGCTCGATCTTTATCTCCTCACCCGTGGTTAAGGTGAACACCACCGTTACCTCAGGGTTTTGCAGCACCGGGGTGGCCTCCAGTTCAAGCTTATTGACATAGAAGCCAATAGCCCCCTGATAATATTTCTTAAATGCTGATACATAATCTGCATCCTTCGCGCCGGTTAATTCGATGCCATTATAATTATAAATGCTCAGCTCGTCATCTTCCTGATTAACCTGCATATTTGTGATATCTGTTCTTCCATCAAAGGAAACAACCAGTTTGCTGACTTCCTTGATGTTTTGCAGGTGAATAAAGGAAGTCACAAGCTCTTCAATGGGCTTGTCAAGGAAGGTAAAACTGTTTTTATCAATGGTAACAACAAGATTGTTGTCATTCAAGGTGGCATAGTACGCGTCTGCCGCTGGATTCATGCTGCCCAGTGAAAGCTTGTATTGCTGACCGTCCAGGGTATAATCAAAAATATAGGACGGATTTGCCAGGCCGTATTTACCAAGATCAACCGCGTTTTCCTCGACATACTCGTTAATGGAGATCGAAGCCAGAGAACCAGCTATGGCATACAGGTTTTCATACCTTGCCTCGGTTTGAACCGGGTGAGTAATCCACCATTTTTGATCGCCCAGTGTTGAATCAAAAAGCTTTTCGCCTTTGCGCGTATAGGTAATCGCCGTAACATCCTGAGGGGTATAAGCTTTAGCATAAAGCTCCGTCATCATTAGCTGGAACTTCGTCTGCAGGAATTTTTGAACCTCGTAATTACCTACGGTGTATACCTTAGGCTCATTTTCCTTCTTCGCATAAAAAGCCCCGCCGGCTACCGTCTCGTTTCCAATGTGAAGGATATGATTTGTGCCATCCTTCATCCTGAAGGAAATCTTTACCGGGTTGTTCAAACCGTAAATGGCCAGATCAGCCGGGTTCTCTTCGATAAGCTTGTTGGCCTTCAATGTATTGGCACTATAGGCGATACTGTCAACAGCACTGGAGTTCACCTTCATATCTGCGGGCTGAACCGCCTGCCAAATTTTCTTGTCTACCACACTGGTGGTTTGTGTACCATCTTCATTGTCTACAACTTCTTCAACCTGCGCAGTAACATATTTGAAAATCAAAATGTCTTGTTTGTTGTCAATTTCTATTTCGGTGACATCATCTTTGACAAAGTCAAAGATCTGAATGAAGCTCCCAGCAGGTGTCTGACTATTGTCCACTTCAGGTTCGGGCAGTTTTGTAACAACCAACAGCCCCGCCACAAGGACCACCAGAACAATTGCCGGGATCAGCAGTTTTTTAAATTTGCTCACAGGTGACGCCTCCTTAACCAGATAAACACGCCCACTCCGATGATAATCAACGGAACCACGATGATCAGGCCGATAAATAAAAGGGTCATGGTCTGTTGTGAAACATTTTCAAGCGTAGGTACCGCGTATGTCTTGGCAGCAATGAAAATGTCGGTTTTCTTGTCTTCCATCCAATTCAGAGCATTCAAAATGAATTTTTCACCAGTCCCCGTAGAGTCTCTGGCAGTATCCGTTGCAAAGAATGCATTTCCTATTACGACTGTTTTACTTGGCACTTTATTTCCCTTGTTTTCTACGGCTACGGCTACATTCAAGGGACCTGTTATGTCTTCTGTGCCTTGAATTAAAGCCTTACCCACGGCTTCTGCCGATGTGGTAAGCAGTGGTGTACTGGTGATCCATTCCTTCTGGTTCTGAAGAATCGGAATGCTTCTGGCATATGCCAGGGTCATATTGAATTTGCTCGGATCAAGGTTTGTATTGATCTCATTGTTCTCCACATTGGGCATGAAGATGAATGGCTGTTCATAAGCCGAGCGGTTGGCAGCCATTTCAAAGATCATATCGTAACCCAGCCCGAGATTGAATTTCGCCAGGAACTCTTCAAAATTTGGCATTTGCACATTGTTTTCCAGCGGATCGAACAGGAGAATGGTATCTCCACCGGTTTCCATAAAGACCTTTAGTTTTTCCAGGTCCAGGCTGGGCAAATCTTGCTGCGGTCCTAAAACTAAGACTACCGATGCATCTTCAGGTACTCCCTTCACGGTCGTTAAGGTGAGAGGTTTAAGCTCATAACCGTGAAGCTCCATGCTGGATTTAAGGCTGGAATACTGGCTGTTGATATCTCCTTCGCCGTTACCTTGGGTATAATAAATCACCGGGATTTCATCAGCAGCCACATACCGTATGGCACCGGTAAATGCATACTCTGCGTTCAAGCCAGAGACATAATACTGGTAGCTGCTCTGGTTCCAGGTTTGCTCGAAGATATCATTATAGGACAAAACCTTTGAGCGCCTTTCACCTTTAACAACAAACTGGTTCCTCTGTATTCCCAGCACACCGTCCGGGTCGAGTTCATTTTGAATATAAGCTACTTCTTTATCCGGGTCGACATATCGGATATGGATTTTGCCGCTTTTTAACTCATATTGCTTGATAAACTCAACCACCTGATCGTATTGGTTGGGTTCGCTTTGATCAAACAGGCCGATGATTTCGACATCCTGGTTCAGCTCTTTAAGAACTTTATCTGTTTCCTCCCCAATGGTGTACATCTTTTGGCCGGTGAGATCGATTTTCAGTCTGTCCCGAATTTGAGTAGCCCCAACAATTGCATTCAAAATAACGACTGCTGCGATGACAATCACTGTTAATGCAACTGAATATGAGCCAAGCCGCAGGCTTCTTTTATTTAAAAATTCATTTTTCATACTCATCACCCCTGACTCCAACGTCTTTTATCAATCACTCTTGTTGTTAAGAATAAGAACACCGCTGTAAAGCTTAGATAATATATGATGGAGGTAAAATCCAAAATTCCTGAATTCATGTCATTGTATCGGGACAGCAAGGAGAACGCATCCAGAATTTTTGCAAAGATTCCGCTTGTAAAGGAGATAATTGCATCTAAAAGATTGACCAGCAGAAGAATGACAAAGCTGATAATGGCAGCGACAATCTGATTTTCTGTCAATGAAGATGCAAAAATACCAACGGAAATAAAAGATGCTCCGATCAGCAAAAAGGCAAGATAGCCGCCGATCAGCATCGGCACCTCGGGCTTACCACCCAAAATATATAAGATAACCACGTATATCAGTGTGGATGCAAACATCACCAGGAAAACGGTGAAGGATGCCAGAAACTTACCAATGACAATCTGGGTAATACTTGCTGGAGAAGTGACCAGCAGAACTTCGGTCCCATTTTTCCGATCTTCGGTTAAAATGCGCATGGTTAAAATGGGAATGATAAACATAAACAGAAAAATAACATTTTGCAGCAAGCTGTTTATTTCAGCTGCACGGCCGTAATAAACCGTACCCATGGTAAAGTAGATGGATGAAATAAGGAAAAACAGCCCTATCATGACATAAGCGATAGGCTGATAAAAATATGCCTGTACCTCGCGCTTCCATATGGCCCACATGTCAGTTTACCTCCTTTTCCTCGGTTGTCAGCTGAAGGAAGATATCTTCAAGCGACATGCCCAGTGACTTCAGTTCCAGGATTGGGTACCCGGCTTCGGCAAGACGGTTGAAAATGGGCTTGCGCACATCCAGCTCCTTGTCCGATTCAATGATATAGCTGTATTCGTCCTCTCTCAGCTTGCTTTGGGTTTCCATATATTTTACACCATAAACCTGTTTCAGCATTTCAATGACTTTCTTTTCAGGGCCGGCAATGGTCATTGTGAACCGAGTGAAATCTCCGAGGTTCTTTGACAATTGTTCCGGGGTGTCGATGGCAACAATTTTTCCCTTGTTGATAATAACAACCCTTTCACAGACTGCACTTACCTCGGGAAGGATATGGGAGCTGAGGATGATGGTGTGGTTTTTCCCCAGAGCCTTGATCAGCTTTCTGATTTCAATGATTTGTTTTGGATCCAGGCCAACGGTGGGTTCGTCCAGAACCAGAACCTCAGGGGTTCCGATAAGAGCCTGGGCCAGGCCTACCCTTTGACGATATCCCTTTGAAAGGTTGCGGATGAGCCGATGCTGCACATGGGTAATCTTCACCAATTCCATGATGTCATTTCTCTGGCCTTTCCAGGCTACCTTATCCACTTCCTTTAATGCGGCACAGAAATCGAGAAAGTCCGTAACGGTCATATCCACATATAAAGGCGGTTGCTCGGGCAAATAACCAATCTTTCTTTTTACTTCCCGGGGCTGTTCCATAACATCAAGGCCATCTACCTTTACCACCCCGGAAGTGGAAGGAATATACCCTGTTAAGATGTTCATTGTAGTGGATTTCCCGGCCCCGTTCGGCCCCAGGAAACCCAGGATTTCTCCTTTGTTGACCGTAAAACTCACATCTTCAATCGCTTTTATTTCTCCATAATGTTTTGTGAGGTTTTGAATCTCTATCATCATGTTCCTCCGTTCTACCACAAATACCTTTTGTGGCGGTCATTCCCCTTTAACCCTGCAGGTTCTTTGCAGTCTATTCCATTATGCAGTATGCATTTGAACAAAATATGAACAAATTGTTAAAATAGCGTGGGACAGAATTCGGCAGGAATGCACTCATTAAAAAATGGTTTTACTCTGTAAAACCCTCCTATAGCCTACCTGTTGGATATTCTGTCCTTATTCCCTGTTTTCAAGCAATCGTCTGTGAACATCTTTTTCAGGGAAATCTTGAGCCCCGGGAAGTAATCGGGATGGACAAATTCATCAGAGTCCATGCGATAATCGCTAAAACAAATTATTTCCCAAACATTTGCTGTAAGAATCGGTATACAAACGAGGATTAAACTGGTCATTGGTTTATAAGGTTATTTCCCGAAGGGAAACGTCAATACCCTTTAGGCACAGTCATTTCAGGCGTCTATGCTCAACATGGCATTGACACTTTAACCCACACAAATTAAAATTAAAACAGGTTTTACCATGAAGTTACAAGTTTCACCATTCAGAGGGGATACGAAAGATGACAAATCTTCAAAAAGCACGCATGAACCTGTATGAAGCCATGGAATCGTGTAAGATGGAACAGATTCTTGATGCCAGCAGGAAACTGGACAAGTTGATTGTCCGTCAGATGTACCGACGATATGGTAAAAAAAGGGCAGATGTCGCATAACTGCATAAACAGTATGCTTCCGGTCAAGCTGTTGCCTGGTTTGAAAAATGGTATAGGGTTCTTTAGAAACCGCACCTGGAGAGCCTATAATAGAAACGCGCCCACAGGTTTATGTCCGGGAACGCGTTTCTTATCGGGTTGCTTATTTGCCAGACCTTATATCAGGGTGCTTATTACACGCTGTTAATGAACCGTTCAATTCTCTTCATTGCTTCCATCAGGTTTTCCATGGAGGTGGCGTATGTGGCGCGGATAAACCCTTCCCCACAGTCCCCAAAAGCACTTCCAGGAACGGTAAGCACTTTTTCGGTCATTAGAAGGCGTTCGCAGAACATATCGGAGGTTAACCCTGTCTTACGGATATCCGGGAAAACATAGAATGCTCCAAAGGGCTCAAAGCAGTCCAAGCCCATTTTTCGCAAACTGCTTATAACAAACCTTCTTCTTCTGTTGTATTCCGTCACCATCATCCTGACCTCTTCATCGCCGTTGCGCAAAGCTTCGATGGCAGCGTACTGGGCAGTGGTAGGCGCACACATGATGGCATATTGATGGATTTTTTTCATTTCACTGATGATGTCCCGGTGCCCGCAGGCATACCCAATTCTCCAGCCTGTCATGGCATAGGCCTTTGACAGCCCGTTGAC
>JAGOJH010000034.1 GCA_017995215.1 Thermoclostridium sp. | reverse complement strand
TTAAGCCAGAACGAACGATTTGTTTCGCATTTACCCATGATGAAGAAATCGGAGGAATTAAAGGAACAGCTTCAGTAGCAGAAATGTTTGAAGCGAGAGGAATGAGATTCCAATATGTCTTGGATGAAGGAGGAATGATAACAGCTGGGATTATTCCAGGAATTACTGAACCTGTTGCAATGATTGCTACTGCAGAAAAAGGAGCTGTAAATATTGAACTGCAGGTTAACCAAACTGGCGGAACTTCAGCAGTACCACCTGAACAAACTTCTATAGAAATTTTATGTGAAGCAATTAATAAAATCGAAAAAAATCAGTTCACAATGAGAATCGACGGTGCTACGAAGCAGATGTTTGAGTATATTGGGCCTGAAATGGGGTTTCTAAACAAGCTCTTTTTCTCAAATCTATGGATTTTTGATGGAGCGGTAAAAAACCAGTTATCTAAATCTTCCAGTTTAACTGCCACCTTAAAGACTACGACAGCTGTAACTATTATTAACGGGGGTATAAAAGCAAATATACTACCAACGAAAGCAACAGCAGTCATAAATGTCCGCATTATTCAGGGAGATAGTATTGAGAGTGTCGTTAAACATATTGAACAGACAATAAATGACAAAAGGGTTAGTATAAAGCTTATAGGGTATTCTTGTGAGCCTTCCCCTGTCTCAGACACTGAAACTGATGGGTTTCAGGATATTAACAAAACAATCAAGCAAGTATTTCCCGAAGTTATTGTTACACCTTATTTGTGGACGGGAGGAACAAATTCAAAGCACTTTGTTAAGTATGCAGATAATATTTATAGGTTCAGTCCGGTATTCATTGATAAGGCCAGCAAGAATTGTATACATGGAGCAGATGAAAAGATAAGTATTGATAATCTTCAAAAATGTAAAACTTTTTATAAACAGCTTATTTTAAATTCTGCAAAATAGAAAAAGTCTTTATATTATCCTATATTTAGAGCAATACTTGAGTAATCTCAGAGGTTGGATGATATAAATAATCAGAATTATACTTTTAGCGAAGGGTATAAACATTGTTTAGTGCCTTTTCAATAGTCGAATTTACAGTTATTCCAAATGATATAATCAAAGGCAATGTAACCATAATGGTCGCATTGCCTTTTTATTAACACATGTTTTAACTCAATCTGATATAATCACTCGGAAGATTAATCCGAGCGGTGTAATTTTCAGGCAGGAAAATAATAATATAATTACTGAAACCAGAAAAAGAAAGAGCACAAATATCACTTTTTGAAGGCTCTGCGTACGAATACTTTTTCTTTGTGGCAAAAACTACATTGCTTTCTGAAAAAGTAGTTATATCCTATGAAAAACGTAGCAATGCTGAGAACTAAAATATAAAATGCTCGCAAGCCTTATAAATCTAAGCTTTCGAGCTATACTAATCTAGAATGTGCTGCAAAAGTGCAGCGGAACGGTTGACAAAAAGACCTGTCCCGTGATATATTGTTCTAAACCGATGAAGTGGAGATAAAATCGGAAGATGCACCGTACAGAGAATGGGTCATTTGCTGAGAGACCCGTGGAGAGCAGCCCGATAAATGGACCACCGAGGGCAAGGTGAAAGGCATTTGCCGAGTATCCGGGACGCTGGCCGGCGTTAGCGGCAGAAAATGTGTTGGCATTTTCATGAAGTGGATCAGGTTTGATCAATAAAGGTGGCACCGCAGATTTTACAGTCTGTCCTTTAGCTAGGGCAGGCTGTTTTTATTTGCCCATATGATCACTTCCCGGGAAATGCGTGGACCTTTTCTGGTTCTTCAAAATTGTGATTGGCGGTAAAACCGCACGAAAGGAGATTTTTTATGGAAAAGACAGTCGTTGCGCAAAAGAGAGTGCTGAAAAGCGAGGAGAAGAGCGGCATTAATGTCAGAGATTTAATCCTGATAGGGGTACTGCTGGCAGCAGGAGCGGTACTGAAGTATTTTGCCGGCTCCATCATCAATATCGGAGGCGTGAAGCCGAACTTTGTCATTGCCATGTATTGCCTGAGTATTCTGCTTGTAAAGCCTAAGCTTTATGAAAGTGCCATCATCGGGATTTTAGCCGGAGCCATATGCCAATTTCTGCCCGGAACACCGTGGTTGAATTTTATATCGGAGTTGCTCGGAGCCGTTGTGATGGGATTAATGATTCATGCGGTGATCAAAATTGGTAAGGTAAATTTCACTCCCGCAGTGGCAACCTTTGTAAGTACCCTGGTCAGCGGCAGCGCATTTGTATCCTGCCTGTTCATCTTCCTGGGAGCTGAAAAATCCGCTTTGATGGGTTATATCCCCATCGTACTCGGAACTGCCATCATCAATACGATCCTGGTTCAATTGCTGTACATCCCGCTGAAGCTTGCGCTGAAGCAGGAATAGAAGGAGTGCCTGACGGTGATTACCATTGACGGACTTACGTTTCAATATAAAAACAGCCGGAAAAACGCCCTTGAGAATATCAGCCTGACCATCCGGGACGGCGATTTTCTTGGGATTATCGGAGAAAGCGGCGCGGGGAAGACCTCCTTCATCCGCGCCATCAACGGTATCATTCCGCATCACATGCCCGGCGATTACTACGGCAGCGTGAAAATAGACGGAGAGGATACCTTTGATGTGACGCCGAGTACCATCTCGCTGAAGGTCGGAACGGTGTTTCAGGATATCGACAGCCAAATGATTTCTTCGGTGGTCGAGGATGAAATCCTTTTCGGTCTGGAGAATTATTCGGTTCCGCACGAGGAGGTAGAAGCCAGACTTGTGGGCGCTTTGAACGCAGTGGGCATCCCACAGCTGAGATATCGTAATATTGCACAATTAAGCGGAGGCCAGAAGCAAAAGGTCGCCATCTCGGCGATCATTGCCCTGAGGCCGAAGATTTTATTGCTGGACGAACCTACCAGCGAGCTTGATCCGCAGAGCTCGCTGGCTATGTTCCGGCTTTTAAGGGAATTGAACGAAAGCTGCGGTCTGACGATTGTTGTGGTGGAACAGAAAATCATGCTGCTCAGTGAGTTTGTGAATGAAATGGCAGTGATGAAGGATGGGAAACTAATGCTGCACGGCCCGGTACGCGACGTATTGAAAAACGCCGGGGAGCTTGAAAAATCCGGAATCAATTGCCCACGCGTCGTAACTCTTTCAAACAGGCTGATGGAAATGGGTGTGCAGCTTGATGAGGTTTGCGTCACCGTCGATGAGGCGCAGACCATGGCGGGGAGGCTTATGCATGATTGAGATGAAAAATGTTTGCTTTACCTATCAACAGGAAAGCACCCTGAAGAATATATCCTTTCATATCGGCAAAGGTGAATTTGTGGCGCTGATCGGTTCGAACGGCGCAGGAAAATCCACATTGTCAAAGCTCATGAACGGCCTTTTGAAGCCTTCCTCGGGAATAGTCACCGTTTCCGGCATGGATACGAAAAAAACAAAATCCAGTGTTCTGGCCAAGCATATCGGCTTTCTGTTCCAGAATCCTGACCGGCAGATCTGTAAGAACACTGTTGCGGAAGAAATCCGCTTTGGGCTCGACCAGATTTTACAGGACAAGGTCTTGATTCAACAGCGTGTAGATAAAATGATTGCCGATTTCAGATTCGATCCGTCCGCCAACCCTTTTGCGCTGAGCAGAGGGGAAAGGCAGCAGCTGGCGCTTGCCTCGGTCATCGCCGCCGAGCCTGAGATTCTGGTTCTCGATGAACCGACAACCGGGCTGGACTTCGGTGAGTGCAGCAAAATCATGGGTTTTATCCAACAGCTGAACCGTCAGGGAACTACGGTGATCATGGTCTGTCATGACATGGAGGTCGTACTGGATTTTGCAAAAAGAATCCTGGTGCTTTCAGAGGGCAGACTCCTCGCCGATGGGGATACGAAAGAAATCTTCCGGCTGGAGGATATTTTAAAGCAGGCTTCTGTTCTGCCGCCGCAGATCGCCCAGCTGGCGCTTCGCCTTGGAAGCGGCTTTGAAAAGCTGTTTACGGTTGAAGAAATGGCTAAAGCCCTGCGGGAAAGAACCAAACCGCATTTAATCAATGAAGAGGGGAGGGCTGGCCATGAAAGGTTTTCTGGATTATGCGCCGGGTAATTCGTTTTTTCATCAGCTAAATCCACTGACCAAGCTGCTGCTGTCATTGATGATCTCCATTGCAGCCTTCGTGGGCGGAAGTCCCATATTTATCATTGCATTGATTATCTTAAACCTCGCCCTCGCAGCCGCTTCAGGGATATTCGACCGTGGCGTTGCAATGCTGAAGGGCCTTCTGAAATTTTCTGCGATGATTTTTATCCTTCAGCTGCTGGTCGTGCGCAGGGGTGAAATTTTGCTGCGGCTGCCCCTGAATATCATCATAACCGATGTCGGACTCACTTCAGCGCTGATGATCGTTCTGCGCCTGATAGCCGGAACCATGCCTCTGGCATTGATGCTGTCCATCACACAGATGAACGATTTATCCAATGTACTGGTGACGAAATGTAAAATCCCTTATAAATATGCCTTCTCGCTGACAACCGCCATCCGCTTCATCCCGATTTTTTCACAGGAAATGTCGGGCATTATTGAAGCGCAGACCTCCAGAGGCGTCCAGATGGATACAAGGAACGTATTTAAAAAGATCGGGTTGATTTTTCCCCTGTGCGTGCCGCTTTTGATCACGTCGGTGAAAAAGATTGAAGACAGTGCGATTTCAGCGGAGATCAGGGGTTTTCACCTGCGCACCGCAAGTAGCTGTTATAAAAGCTACCCGATTAAAGCCACGGATATATTTGTACGGCTGGCCTCCATGCTGGTTGTGGCGCTATCCTTCCTTTGAGTCACGGTGACGGTTCTTACTGACTCAAATAATGAGGTCAACACCCTTGAAGAAACCTGTTTGCAATAAGACAAAGATACTGTACAATATTGATTAACATAAATTTCAGGAGTGGTTAAAAGATAAACGAAATAGCAACCGACATATGGTGCAGCTTGAACCCTTGTGGCAGCTGCGAATGAAGCTGTGAGCCATCTGCTAGTCGGATATTTCCGGAGTTCCTTCGGGTTCTCCCGGTAAAACGAAAGGTTTACCTCGGCCATTTCCTTGCAAAGGATGATCATTTTGAGGGAAATTTTATTGGGAAACATGGCTATAGCCCTTGGCGCCGTTCATGCCGGCGTGAGGGTTGTTTGCGGTTATCCGGGAACGCCGTCCACCGAGGTGCTTGAAAGCGTAGCACACTATAACCGCAATGGAAAAATCAACGTGGAGTGGTCCACCAATGAAAAGGCGGCGCTGGAAATCGCAGCCGGAGCCTCCTATTGCGGCGCAAGAAGCATGGTGACGATGAAGCAGGTAGGTTTGAACGTCGCGTCCGATCCGCTGATGAGCCTTGGTGTTATCGGAACAAAGGGCGGCATGGTGGTAGTTGTCGCGGACGATCCCGGGCCCATTTCGTCACAGACCGAACAAGATACGCGTCACTTTGGAAAGTTCGCTAATATCCCGGTTTTAGACCCGTCTTCCCCCGAGGAAGCCTATGAAATGGCCAAATATGCCTTTGAATTTTCTGAACAGCTGCATCTTCCGGTGATTCTGCGTCCCACCACAAAGGTCTGCCATAGCAGCGGCACCGTTGAAACCTCCGGAGATATCCATGAACATGAACCCGAAGGGTTTGTCAAGGATCCGAAATGGGTGATCTTCCCGCCGCTTTCCTATCGCAGGCATATAGAGATCGAAAAGCAGCAGCCGGAAATCTCCGGGCTCTTTGATAAAATCCCATTTAACCGCATCGAGGGGGAAGGCCAATGCGGAATTGCCGCAGGCGGTGTTACCTACGCCATCGTGAAGGATATCATCGAAGCCTTTGATTTGAAGGTTGTACTGCTGAAATCCGGAGCGGTTTTCCCGCCGCCAAATGGTCTGTATGCGGAATTCCTGCAACAGGTTGAAAAGGTTCTGGTGCTTGAAGAGCTCGATCCGGTGATCGAGGAGCAGCTTTATCACGTTTTAGCGCTAAAGAACCTCCAAAGGCCCATTTTTGGCAAGCTGAACGGTTTTGTAACCCCTGCGGGCGAATTGAAGTATGACAATACGCTGAAAATCATAGAAAAATATCTGGGGATTCCGCTGAACACTAATCTCGCGGCTCCGCCGATGGAGCTGCCGATGCGTGCGCCGGTGCTTTGCGCCGGGTGCCCTCACCGCGCAAGCTTTTATGCGGTGAAAAAGGCCATGCTGGGTAAAAAGGCTGTATTCTGCGGAGATATCGGCTGCTATACCCTCGGGAACGGTAAACCGCTGGAAATGACAGACACCTGCCTTTGCATGGGTGCCGGTATCACCATCGCCCAGGGAATCAAGAAAGTTGAGCCTGATACAAACGCTTTTGCCTTTATCGGCGACAGCACCTTCTTTGCATCGGGGATGACCGGCCTTGCCAACGCAGTTTACAACCAGGCCAACATCAATGTAATCATTCTTGACAATGCTACTACCGCCATGACCGGGCATCAACCCCATCCGGGCACCGGCAAAACTATGATGGATACGATGTCGCAGAAGATTGACATCTACTCGGTGGTAAAAGCATTAAACGTTGGGTTTGTCGAAAAGCTGAATCCCTTTAACCAGGGGAAGGCTATTACTACGGTTAAGGCCGCCGCCGAATATGACGGTGTCAGCGTGATCATCTTCGAGGCTCCGTGTATTGCTCTTTTCAAGCCCGAGACAGTTTGTAGAACAGAAAACTGTACCGGCTGCCGCAAATGCATCCGCGAAATTGGCTGTCCGGCCATGTCCATCGTCAACTCCAGGGTGGTCATCAATGAATCCTTGTGTTACGGCTGCGGGCTTTGTGTGAATGTGTGCCCGACCAACAGCATTCATCGGGAGGAACGGCTATGAATATCATCATTTCAGGTGTAGGCGGGCAGGGAACCCTTCTCGCATCGAAGGTCCTCGCAGCGGGAGCGGTGCTTGAGGGCAGAAACGCAAGAACGGGCGAAACCATCGGTATGAGCCAGCGCGGCGGTTGTGTTGCCAGTCATGTGCGAACCGGTGATGTGCATTCGGCGTATATTCCGGCCGGGAGTGCTGATCTGCTGCTATCCTTTGAATTGTGCGAAGGCGCCAGAACCCTGCCTCTTTTGAAAACCGGCGGACAGGCCATTATTAATCAGGCCACGGTAACTCCGGTTTCGACGTCTCTCGGGAAGCTGTGCTATGATTGTGAAACCATGCGGGAGTATATCGCACGCAACAGCAATGCGGTTTTTGTGGACGCGGACAGCATCGCGAAGGAATGCGGTTCGGTGAAGGCAGCAAACATTGTGCTGATTGGTGTCGCCTTTGGCCTCGGCGCTTTGGATGTGTCCAGGGATAGCTTGCTGCAAGCCCTTCGAGATAATGTGAAACCTAAGTTTTTTGATTTGAATGTGAAAGCGTTTGATGCAGGCGTAAAAGCCGCTAAGGAGATGAAATAAATGCAGGGTTCAGTAGATTTTAACACCTTGAAGAATGCTGTGGTGTATGCAGCAAAGAATAGTCCATTCTACCAGAAAGTTTATGCGCAAAATGGTGTGGATACGGACAAAATTCATTCGATTAAGGATTTTGAAGCGTTGCCGTTCAGCGACAAGCATGAGCTTCGGGACGCATATCCACTGGGGCTTCAGGCCGTACCTGATGAAGAGGTGGTGAGGATTCACTCTTCCTCCGGCACAACCGGGAACCCCGTCATCATCCCTTATACCCGGGAGGATGTGGATAACTGGGCTTTAATGTTTGCACGATGCTATGAAATTGCGGGCATCACAAAGCTGGACAGAATCCATATCACGCCGGGTTATGGCTTATGGACAGCGGGTATCGGGTTTCAGGCGGGATGCGAGAAGCTCGGAGCTATGGCCATTCCGGTCGGCCCGGGCAATACAGAAAAACAACTGCAGCTGATGATGGATCTTCAATCCACCGTTCTTTGCGCCACCTCATCCTATGCGCTGCTGCTTGCCGAGGAAGTACAAAAAAGAGGCATCCGTGACAGGATCAAGCTTAAAAAGGGCGTCATCGGTTCCGAGCGCTGGGGCGATTTGATGCGTGAGCGCATTGCCAACGAGCTGCAGATTGAATTGTTTGACATTTACGGGCTGACCGAAATGTATGGACCTGGCATCGGCATTGACTGTGAAAAGCATGAGGGAATCCATTACTGGAACGATTTCTTCTATTTTGAGATCATTGATCCGGCTACGGGGAAGGTTTTACCGGACGGAGAATTCGGCGAACTGGTGATCACCACACTGAAAAAGGCGGCAGCACCGTTGGTCCGTTACCGAACCCACGACCTCACGCGCATTATTCCCAACAAATGCAGCTGCGGTAGGGATTATCCGATGATCGACCGCATTGGTGGAAGAACCGATGATATGATCAAGGTGAAGGGCGTGAATATCTACCCCGGCCAGATTGAGGATACGCTGAGCACTGTAGAGGGGCTTTCCAGCGAATATCAGGTGATTATCGAGCATGAGGACGGCAAGGACAATATGACGCTTCGGTTTGAAACGCGCAGGGATGCGGATAAGCAAAGGGTGAGTGATGCAATACAGCAGGTATTCAAGCAGAAAATCGGGATCAAGATTCATTGCGAATGCATGAACCTGGGCGATTTGCCCCGGTCTGAGAAAAAATCAAAGCGTGTGTTTGATTATCGCGATAAATAGGCGTATTGACATTTCACCCGGAAAGGTCTATGATGATAAAAAATGAACACAGGCAAAACAGGCGTTGACAAGGAGGAGTACATACGCTCCGGAAGCACAGAGAGAAGATGGTTGGTGGAAATCTTCGTGAAGGATGTATGGAAGTAGCCTTTGAGCTGTGAACTGAAAGGATTTATCCCAGTAGGCTTCAACGGAATTTTCCACCGTTACCAGGAAAGCAATATCGGAATAGTTTCCCGTATTGGCAGAGTGCAGATAGCAATATCTGAAAAAAGGTGGTACCACGGACTTTACAGTTCGCCCTAAGCATAAGCTTTCGGCGGACTTTTTGTTTTCGGCGGAAGGCAATAACACATTCCTCTGTGTTCGGAAGTTGGAGGGAATTCATGGAAAAACATTATGATTTCAAACAAACAGAGAAACAAATGCAGCAGTTCTGGCAGGAGAGCGCGATCTACCGGTTTGAACACAGCGACTCCAAGCCGGTTTATTCCATCGACACCCCGCCACCAACGGTAAGCGGCAGCCTGCATATTGGGCACATTTTTTCCTATGCTCAGGCGGAAATGATCGCGCGGTTCCGCAGGATGCAGGGTGAGAACGTTTTTTACCCGTTTGGCTTTGATGATAACGGCCTGCCGACAGAACGGCTCGTGGAAAGGGATGAAGGGATTCAGGCAAAAGACCTTCCGCGCAGCGAATTCATCTCACTATGCCTGAAAACAACCGAAACGTATGAAAAGGAATTTGAAGAGCTGTGGAAGTCGCTGGGGTTTTCGGTGGACTGGTCTCTTCGCTACAAAACCATAGAGCCCAGGGTGCAGCGCATCTCTCAGAAATCCTTTATTGAGCTGTACCGCAAGGGAAAGGCCTATATGAAGGAATCACCGGTTTTGTGGTGCACCGAATGCAGAACATCTATCGCACAGGCCGAGCTGGAAACAATGGATAAGGAAACCAACTTTCATTTCCTGCGTTTCTATTCGGAAGGAGAAGAGCTGCTGGTTGCCACAACAAGGCCTGAACTTTTATACGGCTGTGTGTGCCTGTTTGTGAATCCGCAGGATAAAAGATATACAGGCCTTATCGGGAAAACTGCTATTGTTCCGCTTTACAATTATACCGTGCCCATTCTGACGGATGAAAAGGTTGCTATAGAAAAGGGAACAGGGGTTGTGATGTGCTGCACTTATGGAGACAGCACCGATGCGCAGTGGGTTGAAAAGTACAGTCTTCCTTACAGGAAGGTGATTTTACCGGACGGAACGATGGATGAAAAAGTGCCCTTTATTGCCGGTCTCAGCATCACGAAAGCCCGCAAGGAGATTGTTCGCTGCCTGACAGAGCACAATCTTCTGGTAAAGTCCGAAGAACTGACCCATACGGTTGCGGTTCATGAGCGCTGCGGAAAGGAAATTGAAATCCTGCCGTCCAGGCAATGGTATATCGATATTCTTTCAAACAAAACTTTATATCTGCAAGCGGCTGAAAAAATCAACTGGTACCCGGAGCACATGAAAAAGCGATACATTCTGTGGGTTGAAAACCTGAAATGGGATTGGTGCATCTCCCGCCAGCGCTATTACGGAGTTCCGTTTCCCTTGTGGTATTGCAAACATTGTGGCAACGTTATCCTTGCAGATGATAAAGAATTACCGCTGAACCCTCTTGAAACAAAACCCAACAGGAAATGCACCTGTGGTTCGGACGAGTTTACTCCGGAAAGTGCGGTGCTGGACACCTGGGCTACATCATCGGTTTCACCGTTAATCAATGCAAACTGGGGGGAAGAGAACGATTTTTCGGGGAAATTCCTGCCCATGAGCATGAGGACGCAAGCCCATGAAATCATTCGAACCTGGGCTTTTTACACCATCGTGAAAAGCCTGTATCATACTGGTGAGATTCCATGGAAGGACATCATGATATGCGGTTATGTCCTTGCGAAAAAAGGGGAGAAGATCAGCAAGTCAAAAAACAATGCAGACCAATCTCCGCAGGCCCTGATAGAGAACCATTCAGCGGATGCCATCCGCTACTGGGCTGCGAGCAGCAGGCTTGGCACCGATACATTTTTCTCGGTGGACGATCTGGCAATCAGCAAAAGGTTTCTCACAAAGCTGTGGAATGCTGCGCGTTTTTCCATCTCGCAGCTATCAGAACCTGAATTGGGCATTGAAACCGAGTATCTTCCGGTGGACAGGTGGATCATGGAACGCTGCAGGCAGACAACTTTTCAGGCCGCCGAGTATTTGAATCAGTACGAAGTTGGCCTGGCCCGGCAAACCATGGATGATTTCTTCTGGAAGGACTTTTGTGATTATTATCTGGAAATCGCCAAGGAGCGGCTGTACCAGCCCGACACCCATGGAGTTGAGGAAAACCGCTCGGCCAAGCATGCACTGTACTTCTGCATGCTTAATGTTTTAAAGCTGTATGGGATATTTGTTCCGTATATCACCGAATACATTTATCAGCAGTATTTCCGGTGCTTTGAAAAAACCCTGTCATTACATCTGCTGACATGGGAAAAGGATGCCGGGAAAATTGACGACGAGATCATCGCTTTTGGTGAAAAGCTGAAGGAAATCGTCGCTAATGTCAGGAAGTACAAGTCTGAAAACAATCTGTCGATGAAGACGGAAATGGATGAACTATCCATAGACATTGAAACATCGATGGAAGAAATGTTCAGAAAGACCGTTGGCGACATAAAAGCCTGCTGCAGATCCAAGACGCTTTATCTGAACAAGGAGCAGTTTTAAAGCTTGAAGTGGCGCTCTCAGTGGTATTCATCGCACATGCGGGGTACTTAGAGAATTTTTTAGAAACTTTTAAAGCACACACAAATGGAGTAGTTTGCACCGGACGATGGATGGTTCAAACCAAATACTTGCTTTCGGGTTTGTATTTTTTAAAGATGATGTCAATATCCATCCCATCCATTTCCCGGACAAACAGCTCCCTGCAGTCGCAGTCATCCTTGCACAGGCATATTTTTGTTGCGATAATCGTTGAATCCAAATCTTTGATAATATCATGCCTCAGCAGTTCGTATTTTGTTTTCAATCTGCTGTATTTCCCTGAAAAGACAAACAGAAACGCTCCCAATGCAGCACCCATATACAGCAAATTGAAATCCGATTTGTGAAGGTAAGGAAACAGATTTTCGGAAAGGGCTGTTGACATCTTGAAGTGATCGCTGTTCAAAACAAGAGAAACCAATACAAGGCCAAGAGCAAAATAACTGATATATAAATATTTTAAATACCTTGTCAGCCTTTTTTTATGTTCCATTATTTTTTCCCGTTTGCGCTGCATGGCATAGCATAGATTAAGCTTTCCGCCCATTTTCTTCACCTGTAATCCAGGATACTAATTCATATATATGTAAACAGGTGATTCGGTATGAATGAAACAGCAGTTACAGTTCACAGGTTAGCAGGCGCAGCCTGCCATCTCGAACGAAGTGTAGGATCTCGCATTACTCCTGACGGGATCCTGCGCTGCTCTCGGGATGACGTCACTACGTTCCGGTTAAATTCATACCTCTGTAGCAACTTATCAATTTATTAAGTGGGCGTGTGAACCATAACCAAAAGCAAAGATAAAAATGCTGGCTTGTGAAACGCTTTTAGTTGTATTAATATGGGTATATCAAATTCGTTCGCAACGTATAGTACCTACAGGGTCTGTGAAAAAGAGGTGCAAAATATGAAAATAGTCGTTCTTGCCGGGGGCTTAAGCCCTGAAAGAGATGTATCGCTATGCTCGGGCAGCCTGATAGCCAATGCACTGATGCAGTCGGGTCATCAAGTGCTATTACTCGATGTATATGAGGGTATTCCAGGTGATTTGGATCTGGATGCACTGTTCCGGGACAACACAAAAGAGCCTTATTCCTTTATTATACCTGCAACAGCGCCTGATCTGGAGGAAATCAAGCGCAGAAACGGAAACCCTGCCTCGCTGATCGGCCCGAACGTGCTAAAGCTGTGTCAGGCTGCAGAGGTGGTTTTTATTGCACTGCATGGTGCAATGGGGGAAAACGGACAACTGCAGGCAACCTTTGATGTTTTGGGCATTCAATATACCGGCACGGGTTATATCGGAAGCATGCTGGCAATGGATAAGGATATTTCGAAGAAGCTGCTGCGTCAGGGCGGCATACCAACCGCAAACTGGGCTACCGTCTGTCAGGAAGAAGAATCCCTCTGCTCATCCATGGAACATATCCTAACAACCATTGGGCTTCCCTGTGTGGTCAAGCCCTGCAGCGCAGGCTCGAGTGTCGGGGTTTCAATTGTACATGATGTGCAGGAACTGCAAAATGCTCTGGAGGTTGCCTTTCAGGTGGAAAAGAACATCCTTGTAGAAAAGATGATCCCCGGGCGGGAGTTTTCTGTAGGAGTTTTAGAGGGAAACGCATTACCGGTGATAGAGATCATTCCGAAGCAGGGGTTTTACGATTATAAGAATAAATATCAGGCGGGTGCTGCCAGGGAAGTTTGCCCGGCAGAGCTAAACGAAGAGGAAACCCAAAAGGTTCAATGCCTTGCCCTTCGAGTGCATCAGGCGCTTCGACTGGGTGACTATTGCAGAATAGACTTCATATTGAATCCCGAGGGTGATTTCATCTGCCTGGAAGCCAATACATTACCAGGAATGACACCTACAAGCCTTCTGCCACAGGAGGCTCTTGCAGCCGGCATTCCATATTTGGAGCTGTGCAACAGGATCATCCGGCTTGCTTTGAAGGAATAACTGTCGATGATGGCTGGAACACAGGAAAGTATCCGGCTTGTCCAGCAAAAATGTGTACACATAAAAGAACCTCCGGCTAAAAAAACCGGAGGTTTGCTGTTATTTATCACATTTGTTCCTCAGCCCTCTGAATCATCTTTTTCACCATTTGTCCGCCGATGGGGCCGCCTTCTTTCCCGTTTTGATAAGAAGTTAAGTCGCCTTTATAATGGTCGTTGTTTTCCTTGACATACTGTTCGTGCCCGATTTCCTTGGCGCATTCTATCTTGAAGCGGGTCAGTGCTTCCCGTTTGGAGGGAACCAGCGGAGTTTTCGGTCTTGACATCTTCCTCACCTCTTTTTGTTGTTGTTTGGCTTTATTTTTTCCGATGAGAAGATAGAAATACCTTGTATTATTTGCTTCAAATACATAATTTTGTTGAACCATTAATACTTTTGATTAATATAGCTGTCGGTCAGGGACGTTTGCTTTTTATCACGAAAAACACCTGCTTCGCGAAGCATGCTTAGAATTTTTGGGTTTTTAGAATGCAGAACAAGGTCGTCAGCCTCCATTCCACCAAAAGGGGCGGACAGCGTGTTGATTTCATATAAAATATCCGGGTCGTCAATCACAATCTCAAAAAGCTTGTTTTGCAATTTCTTCGATTTTACATTCACAAAATAGGCATCAACATGCTTAAAATCCAACAGCCTTAAAAGGGTCATGGTGACCAGATCCTTCTCATAATAGAATCCGTCGGATTGCTCCAGATAGCTGTCCCGCTGCCTGCTGCCCATAGGGAAATCCTTAGCCTGCCGATAGTAGAACTTCGCCAGCACATTGTAATACTGGTAGTTGTAAATCGCCTTCTTCACATTGTCTACACGTTTAAAAGGTTCAATCCCCAGGTTTTCGAGGGTGTAAAAGTTTTCGTCAATAAATTCGTTTTTAGTCAGATCACCCATTTTATATTGATAAAGCAAGCTTTGCCGATGCTGTAGAAATTTCTCAAACTTGTTCTGTGCCATTTTTTCACCGCCTACTTTATCTTAAAGGATACCGTGAGAATTGTAAAGGCAGAGGGTACTCCTTATATTCGGAGCGCCAATTTACTATCTCTTCCTTTACCTAAAACCTCAATAAGGGGACTAGCAAAATTTAAATTTTTATTAGTGAATAAATTAACAATCCATGGTATAATTATGTACGGTAAAATTTCGAGTGAAAAACTCAATGGAATATTAAACTGACAGCTATCGCCGTAATAAGTTTTCCAGCAGGAAGATGCCGGAGGGCGGGAAACATCCAAGAGAACATTATGGATTAATAGACAGGAGTAGAGCAGATGAAAAAACGCATTTCAGGTATCATTTTAGCTATGGTTATGTCGATTACACTCATTACTTCAAACATTTCAGTTGCATTTGCAGGACAAATCCCGAATGAAGTGATCGATACAACCCAGGTAACAAATCCGGAGGAAATTATCAGCGTCATTATCGAGCTTGAGAAAAAGCCGGTTCTGGACTGCAGTCAGGCACAGGAATTGGGAGCGGAAGCCTATCTGTCCTCAGATGCCGCAGCAGCAGCCAGAGAAAAGTTGCTTGGCAGGCAAATGGCTGTTCAGAAAGCCATATTGGAGAAAATTAATGCGGAAGCTCTGTTTTCTTCACATTATACAAATACCATCAATGGCTTTTCAGCAATCGTAAAAAGAGGGGACATTCCCAAAATAAAGGCTTTAAAGGAAGTAAAGAGCATTTATGCTGACGAATCCTATAAAGCGCCTGAATCTAAAATGGAACCAAAGCTTATGTCAAGCACAGATATGATCGGTGCAACAAACGTATGGAACGTAAAGGGCTATAAGGGCGAGGGTACGGTTGTGGCCGTAATCGATACAGGAGTAGATGTTTATCATGAATATATGGTTGTAGATGTTGATACCGAGGTTGAATTAACAAAGGAAAGTATTGCTACAGTCATAGCAAATTACGAACTAAATGCATCGGATTTGCGTACAGGTTTAACTTCAGACGATGTATATTATAACAGAAAGTTCCCGTTCTGTTTTGACTATGCGGATGACGATACTGACGTAGCACCCCGAGCCGGTGACAGCCATGGAGTGCAGATTGCGGGAGTAATCGCTGCCAATGGAACTGTGGCGAAGGCGACAAAAGATAATCTTCACACAACCCTTGAATTCAACGGGGTCGCTCCGGAGGCCCAGATCATCGGGATGAAGGTTTTTCCGGATAAAGGCGGCGAAGCTTCGACCAGTGCTATTATAGCAGCAGTAGAGGATGCGACCACTATTGGGGCTGATGTTATCAATGTGAGCCTTGGAAGCCCCGCAGGATTTACTTTTTTAGAGGGTTTAGATCTTAGCTTGAATATTCTTTTGCAATAGCAAGGAATGCGGGAATTATCGTTACCGCACCGGCAGGCAATGAGGGTAACGCAGGGGCAGAAAGCTATCTATACCAGCTTTCCAATGGTGGATATTCCTATCCATCAACATCCTATACCGATAGCGGGACGATAAATTCTCCCGCATCAAAAAACCATGCTACCGCGGTGGCAAGCATAAATAATAGTAAAAAGGTATTGCCCTATATTCAACATGCAGACGGTAATATTCATTATACGGATTTCGTTGATAAAGAACAAATGTTTGTTACTGCTTTTAATGGACAGACGTTAGAATATGTGAACTGCGGACTTGGTGATACAATAGATTTTGTGGGCAAGGATTTAACAGGTAAGCTTGCCCTGATAGAGCGCGGAACCCTGACATTTTCTAATAAGGTGGCAAATGCTAAGAAAGCCGGCGCTATTGGAGCCATTATATATAACAATGCAGCTAATGGAGATAGTATCGTTTATTCACCGGCAATTGACTCTGGTCTTATTCCTGCAGTTCTGATAACACGAACCTTTGGTCTTTCATTAGTAAATGCCGCTTCAGATAAAAAGACTGTGACTGTTGATTCTTCATATACGGAAGGAGTGTTTGAAAATTCTACGCGTGGTTTAATGAGCGAATTTTCCGCCTGGGGAGGTACGCCGGATTTAAAGCTCAAGCCTGAGATTACGGCTCCCGGCGAATACATCTATACAACTACGGTTAATAATGGTTACGCATCCGTAAACGGCACCTCGATAGCCTCCGCTCATATTGCGGGTGCGGCTGCGATAATGCAGCAATATATGGAAAACAATCCCAAGTTTATATCTTATACGAGTCAACAAAAGGCACTAATACTTGAATCCCTACTGATGAGTACCGCTGATATTGTATATGATGAATATGCTGGCCAGTATTCGCCGAGAAAACAGGGCGCAGGTCTAATCGATCTTAAGGCAGCCGTGAACTCTAATGTATTCCTGCTTAGTAATTCTAGCGGAAAGGCAAAGGTTGAGTTGGGCGATAAGTTGCCAAATACATTCGACATTGAGTTTGATGCATATAATCTTTCCGACACTGATATTGAATACCAAATAGTGGGCTCTGTTTTTACAGAGTGCCCTGTGAAAATTTCAAGTTATGGTTATTTTACCTTTCCCTATAGCAGCAACCTGGGTTATGCGGAAATGTTTGCCGATGGACATACAATAAATCCGGATTATGTACTTTCGCCATCGGGAACCTCTGGCAATGCCATCGTTACAGTTCCTGCCCACGGCTTTTCACATATTAAGGTCACAGTTGATCTGGGTGAAGATGAGATAGAATATTACAGCGGGAAATTTGATAATGGCTTTTTCATAGAGGGCTTTATTGAGCTTAAGGCTATCGATGTGGATCAGCCTGACCTGAGCATTCCCTATATGGGCTATTATGGAGACTGGAATAAGGCACCGATAATCGATGGCTCGGAATATTTTCAGAATTATTTAAATGAAAACGGTACCAGAAATTACTTTTATGGAAATTCCTATCCATATTGCTATGAGAGAGATGGAAATGGCCAGCAAACAGGCGATGTTTTAGCATTGGGAGGATATAAAGATGATGAATTATACAAAAATGAGTTTATAGCATTTTCTCCAAATGGGGATAACATGAAAGAAGAAATGGGCTACAAGGCGAACCTTCTGAGAAATGCCAGGAGCCTTAAGGTTAGTATACTGGATAGTGAAGATAAAGAAGTAAAGGCTCTGATGGACGAAGAGTATTTGAAAAAAACCCTTGTTAAGAAGGGAGAGAACGGGTACTCTCTTGACAGTGAGCTCCTGCCTGTTTGGGATGGAAAAGACAAAGATGGTAAGCTGGTAGCGGACGGACAATACTACTATAAAATAAGTGCAACGATTGATTATCCGGGCGCAACGGCGCAGGATACTCTTATACCTTTAAAGGTTGATACAGTAAAGCCTGTGCTGCAGGATGTTTCTCTGAATAAAGAGACGATGAAACTGACGGGAAAAGCTACGGATGCTTCCTATATATCCTATATTAAGGTAACAGGTTCTACAGGTGTTAAGAGTATTATAAAATATTTGGATCCCCCTTCGAATACATATGACATCGATTTTGATTTAAAGGACTTTACAAACAGTAGCATAACGCTTGTGGCAGGCGATGTTGCCGGAAATGAACAGACACAGATCATTGTAAATGAGACTCCAATTATCAGTGCAAACCTTTCATCTACCGAAATAGTATACACCGAAGGTGAAACTGCGGATCCTTTAACGGTAACGGCTTCAGTTTATGACGGCGGAACGCTTTCCTATCAGTGGTATTCCAATATTTCCAACACTGTGATCGGCGGTACCCCTGTAGGCACGGACTCAAATGTTTATACGCCTGATATTTCAACATTTGAAACGCTTTATTATTACGTTGAGATAACTAATACAATTTCGGACAACGGCGACGTTATGACCGCAAAAGCGACCTCCGCCGTAGCAAAGATAACAGTGAATCCTAATCCGATCCATGAGATCTCATTAGATGCTACGGGAACTTCTACTTTTGCTGCCGCTACTGAAGGCTACTCAGATCAGGCAGCAAAAACCGTCACCATAACAAATACAGGTAACCGGAACACCGGGGAGCTTTCACTTGGGCTTTCCGGTGCAAATAGCGATGCTTTTATCCTATCACCGCTCAGCATTCCCAATATTGCCACCGGCAGCAACACCACATTCACAGTAGCACCCGCTCTCGGACTTGAAGCAGGAACATACAATGCTTCGGTTTCTGTGACCAGTGCTGTTTACAGTGATATTGACGAAAGTTTTGATGTGAGCTTTTTAGTGAACCCTGCTCCAATCTATGCAATCTCGTTAGACACCGCAGGAGTTTCTACTTTTGCTACCGCTACCGAAGGCTACGGAGCACAGACGGGGAAAATTATCACCATAACGAATACAAGGAACCGGGACACCGGGGTGATTTCACTTGGGCTTTCCGGCGCAAATAGCGATGCTTTTATTTTATCGCCGCTCAGCATTCCCAATATTGCCACCAACAGCAACACCACATTCACAGTAGCACCCGCTCTCGGACTTGAAGCAGGAACATACAATGCTTCGGTTTCTGTGACCAGTGCTGTTTACAGTGATATTGACGAAAGCTTTGATGTGAGCTTTTTAGTGAATCCTGCTCCGATCTATTCGATTTCATTGGATACTACGGGAACTTCTACTTTTGCTGCCGCTACCGAAGGCTACGGAGCGCAGGCGGCGAAAACTGTTACCATAACGAATACAGGGAACCAGGACACCGGGGTGATCTCGCTTGGATTTTCCGGCGCAAATAGCGATGCTTTTGTCCTATCCACGCCCAACATTCCCAATATTGCTACCAGCAGTAACACCACATTCACAGTAGCACCTGCTCTCGGACTTGGGGCAGGAACATACAATGCTTCGGTTTCTGTGACCAGCGCTGTTTACAGTGATATTGATGAAAGTTTTGATGTGAGTTTTTCAGTGAATACCTTAACCCCATCTAAGCAAAATCAGATAATTACCTGGAACCAGAGTAATTTCACCGCTACTGTGGGCGACAGCTCAATAACCCTAAACGCCTCTGCAAGCAGCGGTCTGACCGTGAGCTACAACTCGGATAACGAATCTGTTGCCACGGTTTCCGGTAACACCCTGACCATCGCCGGTGCAGGTACGGCAACGATCACCGCCTCGCAGCAAGGTGATTCAGAACACAATGCTGCAGCAAATGTGACCAGAACGATAACGGTGAACCCCCGCGGCAGCAATAATGATGATAATGACGATGATGATGACGATGAAGAGAAATCTGACAACAAAAACACACAAGATACGCCGGACTCCACCACGGTTGAAATCGGCAGAACCACGATTATGCCCAATAACGGTCAGGCAACGGTGCTCAATGCCGACGGCAGCCAAACCCTGCCCGATGGCGGAGTAATAAACATCACCCCAACTACAGAAGACGGCACAAATGATGCTCCGATCATCACATTCAACGCTCCGCCGGGAACAACGATTGGTGAGGATGGCAGTGTGCATATACCCGAAACCGCCAGCGCCACCATAACGATAATGACTGCCAGTCCAGAGGGGTCTGGTGATATATCCCCTGTAACCATTACTGTTCCAGGTGGCTCATATATCAGTGAAGACGGCATAATAACCATAGGTAGCAGCAATGCACAGCTTACGCTCCCTGACTCTGCTACAGGCATCAGTCTGCCTCAGGGCACAACTATAAATGCAGACGGAACAATCACTGTTTCAGATAATGGCAGTGCATCTGTTTCTCTGACAGGAGGCTGTTACTTAAGCATAACAGAAAACAGTGTCATTATTCTGGATGAAACCGCGCCACTGGGCTATTATGTGCTGTTCGATAATCAATTTAACGATGTTGATGATATTGACTGGTTTTATGGTAATATGGAATTTGTCAATACCGGTGGTCTGTTTTTCGGAACAGACGACACAACTTTTAGTCCCGATATACCTATGACCAGGTATATGTTTGTCACCGTTCTGTACCGTCTGGCAGGAAACCCGGATACCTCGGAGCTGCCACAGAATTTCACTGACGTGGCGGCTGACGCCTATTATGCAAATGCGGTGAAATGGGCGGCAGCCAACGGTATCACCAACGGCACGTCCGCGGACAGGTTTTCTCCGGAGGATTCCATTACCCGCGAACAAGCGGTGACCTTCTTCTATAACTTTGCAAAGGCTATGGGTGTTATCTCTGACGAACAGGACGATTCACCTGCTTTTGAAGATATGGATACAGTATCGCCATGGGCGCTGGATGCTCTTCGATACTGTGCAGACGCGGGTATAATCCTTGGAAAACCCGGCAACCTGTTTGACCCGAAGGCCAAGGCCAGCCGTGCTGAAGTCGCAGCCATGTTCGAACGCTTTGTATTGTTACTGGCAGGGCGTAAATCCTGACAGCCACTTCCACCAGAGGGCAGAACAGAGCGATGACTTCATCTGACTGCAAGTGACACCAATCACGGAATTTATTTAAAACATAACAGTAATACATGAAACCGGCACGGCTTTTAAAAAGGCCGGCCGGTTTTTTTCCACCATACGGATTCTATCATTTTGAGTAAACCTTTCAAAATAGATTTAACAAATTGAATCTATAGTTTTCTATTTTGATCAGAGTTTTATACGAGAGCAGATAAAATAGCCCCGTACTTGCTGGAACTATTACAAATGCGTGTCGTGAGAAACGTGGTTACTCCGGCTTCGCAGCCGAACTTGCTTATGAAATTGATCCAAGCTGAACGGAATTGTTTTCAATATTGAATTTGCGAGTATTGGTTTATGTTGTTATAATAATCATAAATTCTATTGATGCACAATCAGGAGAAAAACAAAATGCGATCAGAGAAGGATTTGGTCTATGAGCTGGAAACAGAGGTATCAGATCTGAATGAAAACAATTATCTGAAGCCATATGGTTACCAGGAGTTTTTTGCGCGGTTGGTGGAGCCTCATTTGGTCAAAATCAACGCGGATATCGAGACCACCATGAAGAGCAATTTGGCCTGGGCTTTGGTGTCATTATCAATTGGGATTATCAACCCTGTGAAGGGATGCGTGAAACTATTCGGTAACACCTGGCATTCTCAGCATCGCGGCCCTTTTTTCCGCCGTGATTTTGTGATGAAGAACGAGGCTGGTGAAATCATGTTTCGGGGAGCAAGCTACTCTGTACTATTGGATTTGGAGAAGCGTTCCATATACCGCGGGAAGGATCTTTCAGTTCACCAGTTGCCTTCCGTCAGTGAATTTGCACTTGAAGCAAGCCCAACCAACAAAATGCGAAAAACAGAGCTGGAGTTCTGCAAGGTCGATGAACGAAAGGTTTATAATAGTTTCATTGATTGCCTTGGCCATGTGAATAATTGCCGCTACGGCGAGTTTGCATATGACGCATTTACAGATGAAGAGCGCGATGCATTGGGTGAGCTGAAACGAATGGATATCTATTTTCATTCAGAACTGAAATCCAAAGATGTATTTTCCATTCGTAAGGCTTATGAAGAAAAAGTACTATACTTCCAGGGATACAATGACACAAGATCTGAAAAAGCTTTTGAGTACATTTTAACGTTTTAAATGTCAAACCTATCTGTTTTAAAGTGGTTCTTTAATTGGAGAGTATTCACAGAAACAAATGGGAATATATCTGACTTGAAAAGAATTTATTCTGAGGATATGAGCACAGATTTTAGTATTAGTTGGGACTTTGAAGCAGACAAAGGACAAGCTGGCATGAAAGCGGAACAGAAATGCTCCCCTTCTTTAAATATGTCTTTGAGGAAAAGGTTGCCCTGTAAAGAGGCTATCTGGTTCCCATGGAAGTTTTGTTTTCATAAAAAAGAAGAACATTCAGAAAGAAAAACAGGCTTAAAACTCTGTTTTTTCATTTCAGTAGTCAAATAGTTGTCAAAACCGATAAAAAGCATAAAAAAATATCAAGGGTAATAGCCTTGTAACCCTTGATATTCCTGTGGTACACCATCAGGGGCTCGAACCCTGGACACCCTGATTAAGAGTCAGGTGCTCTACCAGCTGAGCTAATGGTGCATATGAAACTGTCAAAAACTGCTTATCCCCTGAAAAATCCACGTCTGTGTTTGCTGAAACAATGGATGACTCTCAGGCGACATTGATTATTATAGCAAGGGAGGAGCGCTGAGTCAACTGTTTTTTCAAATTATTCCGTCACGTCGTCACGTCACGAGTCTGTCGTAATTCTGCGGTAAACTCCATTGGATGTAACGGATCAGAACAATGTACGGTTTTATAGCGATTGCAATGAAGAATCTTTATTGCACGCTAGATAAAAAACGCGCTTTGAGACAAAAGAATACAGGAGAAGGAGCATTTAGTAGTTTTCTTCGATAACCCTGATCATTTGGTTCAGCACCTGATTCACAGGGGTTTGAACGCCGTATTCCTGCCCAAGCCTTATAACAGTTCCGGAGAAAGCCTCTACTTCTGTTTTGCGGCAGGCCTCCACATCCTGCAGCATGGATGTTTTTTTATCGGCTGATAGGTTTGCCAGAATCGTATAGCATGTATCAATATCGGCTTCGACCAAAGCAATGCCGGCCTTCTGCGCAACTTGAACCACCTCCAGACAGGCATCACGCATCAGGTCACGGGCGGTTTGTGAACGGGCATATACCCCGTAGGGGGCTTTCAGAATCGCTGAGGTTTGGTTCACCCCAACGTTCATCATGAATTTCCACCATAATTCCCGCAATATGTCCTTTGGGATTTCACAAGGAATATCTGCACTCTCAAACAGGCTTCGAATCATTTCTACCCTGGATGAAGGGGTGGACATGCCTTTCTCACCAAAGAAAATTTTTCCGATATTAGAATATTGTATGTTCGTTCCGATACGAACGGCATCGGTAGCAACAATAAAGCTGTAAAGCAGCTTTTCTATTCCGAACTCCCGTCCAATAACCATTTCACTGTCAATCCCGTTCAGGAGAGAAAGAATATGAGTGTTCTGACCAACAAACGGACGAATTTGCTTGATGGCAGCATCCAGATGATGATTTTTTACTGCAAGGATGATAAGATCTGCTGTTTCATCCGCTTCATCCGGAGAAAGAAAATCGAAACAACAGGCCTTGCCATTTATGGTAACGCCTTGTTCCATATATTTTTTACGCCTTTGGTCATCTACAATTATTTTCAGCTCACAATGACCATGTTCCTGCAACCGGCATGCAATCATACCACCGATAGCCCCCAGACCGATCAGATAAACCCTTTTTATTTTGCTCAAACTATTACCCTCCTGTGCTCGCCAGACATTGGTCAGTATTATTCTATTTGAAAGCATTCAGAAAATCAACCCAAATGGGTTACAGACACCAAATCCCTGATTTTACAATACGACATAATACGGCAATAATTCTGGCAACCTGTGGAACTTTCCTGTATAATTTAAGTCACAATAATACGACATCTATTATCTATATAAAAAACCATCCTCAACACAAGGTCGGATTCAAACACCGGCAACAGAACCCATCTCATTTTCAACAGTAGAAAGAAGGAGGTCAATCATATGGAAAAAGCGAGAGAAGTCTTAAAGAAAGTCACCATTGGGATTACGATTGTTCTTGTCTTAGTGCTTATCTTTCAACTGGTGAGTTTACTTACTGTTTCGCACCAAACGATCAACGTATCCTCTCAAGGCACGTATTATTCAGGCCTTAACGCAATCTTCGAGGTTCATGTCAATCAGGAAAACCAACAACCGCTGGAAGCAAACCTGAAGGTTAAGCTGTTAAACAGCAAACAAAAAGCTATCGCCGAATTATACAAGGGTAAAACCGATATTAACGGGCGAGCCGTAGTGAGTTTTGAAACACCAAAGGTACCCGATGGTGAGTACTATCTGGAAATCACAGCGAAATCAAAGGCTGGAAAAGATGTCATCCGGCAAAAGGTGAACATATACTCCGAGCAGTCCTCCGGCCATGCCACCATCACCATGGACAAGGCGTTGTATAAACCTGGTGACACAATTCAATACAGGGTTCTGGTCACAGATCTGATCAATGACAAGCCTGTTGAAAATGACGTGGAGGTTGTTATTCTTGACGGCCGCGAAAACCAGGTGTATAAAAAAACAATGAAAACCTCGAAATTTGGTATTGTCAGTGGCAGTTTCACGCTGGCAGACCGTGTGAACAGCGGCATGTATATGATGAAGGTTCAGTCGGGCAGCAAAACATACCAGCGTGAATTTGAAGTAAAGCCCTACAAGCTTCCCAAATTTGAAGTGACTATCACTACCGACAAAGATGAATACAGGCTCGGTGAAGAGTTAAAAGGCAGCATTAAGGCCGAATATTTCTTTAGTCAGCCTGTGAAAAATGCAGCGGTGGAAATTCAACTCGGCCAAAATCAGCCTACCGGGCTAACATTAAATGAACAGGGAGAATGTGATTTTACATATAAAATAACAGTAGAAGGACAATATGAGATCGTCGCTGAAGTGACTGATTCCTCCAATAACAGGGAAAGCGGAAATACGAGTGTGTTCTTTAGCGACAAAAACCTGAAGGTAACGCTGAAAGCTGAAGGCAACACAGCGCTTCCCGGAGTTCCCAATGAAATCTTTATATTTGTATCAAAGCTCGATGGCAGTCCGCTGAAAACGTACCTGAAGGTTTTTGGCGATGCAAATCTTGAGCTTGCCACCGATGAAAACGGAATGGCCAGCTTTTTCGCTCAGCCGCCGATGGGTGACAGACTGCAGCTTCATGTAGATGCCCTGGAATTTGATGAAATTTTCACCTTTGAGATTCCTGTCAGCGAAAACTGGGCGGATGTGATTGTCCGCCCCGATAAACCTGTTTTTCAGGAAAATGACACAATACCGCTGACAATCATACGACACAGAGAAGCTCCTGTGTGGGTCTATGCCGTGAAAAACGGACAGATCATTACTGCACTAAAGACCGAAAGCGAAAAAACCGATCTGGTGCTGCCGTCAGGAACCTATGGCATGATTGATCTGGTATACGGATTTGAGGAACCAGCCAGAACATCAGTCCTCCAAACCCTGTCTTCCTCGCGGTCGGTTTTTGTAAGGCCAGGCAAAGGCCTTAACCTGAAAATAAAGAAGGAAGATAAAGTATACAGGCCTGGAGAGGATATTTCCTTAAGCTTTCAGGCAACGGATGAAAAGAACAACGCCGTCAACAGCGCCATCCTTTTAACGATTGCCGATGAAGCCCTCTTATCCCTTGCCGACAATGATATTACGCTTGATAATATCAAGCTTGCACTTAGCCAAATCGAAGAAGAAAGGGGAGTTGATGCGGATGAACTATACGAAGCCATCCTGAACAATTCCTCTGACGCCGTGCTCACTTCGCTGATGCTCAATGAAAGCGGGTTTAAGCCTCAGTTGCTTGAGCGATCGTACAATAATTATGCAAGAAGGTCATCCATCACTGAAGCACTGATTTTATGGTCGATTGGTGGCATTTTGGTACTCGTTATTTTATTATGTGTGATCTTCAAAAAATTCCGGGCCGGTGTGCTTTACTTTTTGGGATATATACCGATCTTTCTGTTATCGGGATATGTAGCCAGTGAATTAACCTGGCGGTTTGGTTACTATTTTGAAACCGCGGTCATTATTATAATCATACTGCTATTCCTGGCGTGCTATATTGGTATTATCCTTGCGATGCGTAAGGCTTTTACGGCCGATAAGAATTTGCGGTATGTGCTGATACCTGTTTACTTTATTCTGATTGTCGTTATATTTGTGTTGATTATTGGTTGCTCGGCAGCGCCGTCGGTGCATTATGAACAATCGACACAAAGTGCTCCCAGTGCTAACGGTTTGTTCGGGGGCGATAGACTTTTTGATGGAATGATGAAAGGCGAAAATACCACAGCTGGCGCGATTCCTCCCACAGCCGCCGCACCTTCCGATTCATTTAAGGATTCAATGGCTCCGGCCGCGGAACAGGCAGCAAATGAGTTTGCTGCAGTAGAAAAAGTCAGAAGAAGGTTCATGGAGGTCATGTTATTCCATCCGCAGCTTGAAGCGAAGGATGGCAACGCTACCATTACAGTGCCACTTGCTGATAATATTACAAATTGGAGTGTGCAGGCTGTAGCAAATTCTCTGGAAGGCCACATTGGTTCGGGAACAGGCAGTATCAGTGTTTTCCAGGAATTCTTTGTAGACTTCGATGCGCCCTGGAACCTGGCAGTGGGGGATGAAGCAGGCATTCCGGTTACCATTTCAAACTACTTGAAACAACCGCAAACAGTAAGGCTACAGGTTCAAAAAGGCGACTGGTTTGAGTTGACCGGCGGAAACTATACAATGGAAATGGAATTGGGTTCTGAAGAGCGCAGGCTTGTTTATATTCCAATCAAGGTTATAACTGCCGGAACACATAAGCTTCGTGTGGATGCTGCCGGTCAGGCCATGGCCGATGCTGTGGAGAAAGAAATCAGGGTTTATCCTGCAGGGCTGCTTCGCCAGGAAATTGCCGCGGCTGGGTTGGTGGAAAAGGAGAGCATGAATCAGGTGTTTTTCCTCACACCGGATATCGAGGATGCCAGAAACATTCGAGTTAAGCTATTCCCATCCTCCATGAGCCAGGTTGTGGAAGGGCTTGAAGGCATGCTGCGCTTCCCGGACGGCTGCTTCGAGCAGATATCCTCCAGCCTTTACCCCAACATTTTGGTTCTGAAATACCTGCAGGACAACAAGCTGTCAAACCCTGAAATAGAACAGATGGCGTATGACTATATCGAAAAGGGCTTTCAAAAGATCCTTACCTATGAGGTCAGGGGGATGAGCGGTGCATTTTCACTGTATGGCGATCCGCCTGCAGAGAACATTCTGACTGCCTATGGGTTAATGGAATTTACTGATCTGAGCAGGGTTTACGATGTGGATCAAGGTTTGCTGGAAAGAATGAAGGAGTACCTGTTCACGCAGCAAAACAATGATGGAACCTTCCAATTCGAGGAGCATCATTATGGCGCAGCAGACACATCCGACAGGTTAGCCCTGAACGCTTATATTGGTTGGGCATTGTCGGAGGCATGCGGAGATGATCCAAGGCTTGAGAAGACAATTTCCTATCTGAAAGGAAAAATGGGTGATGTTCAGGATGGCTATACACTGTCTCTTATTGCAAATATTCTGGTGAACACAAAAGACAAGGATGCGAAGGGCCTTCTGGATCGGTTGGCTGCAATGGTGATATCAGAGCAGGATAAGGCATACATCAGGAGCACAACCATCGATTATTACGGAGCTTGCGGGCAGATTCAGGATCTTCAGGCAACAGCCCTGACCTCCACTGCATTCACCCGGGCAAAGGCCCACCAAACGGTGAATAACCGCATGTTAAGCTATATCATTTCACAACGGGACAGCTACGGAACCTTTGGAAACACACAGGCGACCATACTTTCTCTGAAAGCCATGGTTGCAGCCACTGAAGCGGCGACGATGAAGGAAGGAACCATCACACTGAAGGTCAACGACCGTGAGGAGAAAATAGAAATTAATTCTGATTCTCTTTCTTACTACATCAGCGACTTTAAGGGTGCTGGCAAGGAAAATACCGTCCGGATTCAAACCACCGAAGGAAGCTTCAACTATGAGATCATCAAGGAGTATTATGTTCCTTACAATTCTGTTCAGTCCGGGGACAGCTTTGAAATTAATATGAAAATGGGCAAAGCTTTCAGCGTAAATGATGCGGTAACCCAGGAAATTCGTATAACCAACCGCCGGGATGAGATGGTGGAAAACATGATGGTTCTGCTCCAAATCCCGCAGGGCTTCACAGTAAACGATACCTTCCTTGAGGACCTGAAGGCCGAAGGCATCATCAGTGAATACAGCATTGGCTATGACCTGATTGAGATTTATATCCGTCGGGTACAGCCCCAGGAGTATAGAACGCTGAAGCTCGGTTATTGGGCTGGATATCCGGTGAAAGTGCTCACCGGAAGTGTAACAGTTTACGACTATTACAACCCCGATTTCGAAGCGATTCTTTCACCTGTGGAATTAACCGTCACAGCACCATGAACCAGGTGAACCAGAGGGTACAGGTGTCTTGACTCAGTAAAACAAGTAGACCACGCGAAACACAGGGACTAGTCACCTGGCTTAAGTGAAAAACGGGGCAGAGATGGGCAAACATCCATCTCTGCTCCATTGTGTAAAGCGGACGCGTCAATATCAATCCGGCATCAATGCGGTAAATGGCAGAGTCTGCTTCTTGAAATTTTCAATCATTCGTTATATAATGTAAATCCGGCTGCAAGGTGGCCCAGAACGAATAGAACACCGGGTGCCGGATGGGAAAGCGGTAAAATGGCGAAGGAAGCAATTAAATCTGTTGCACAGAATAAAAAAGCAAGACATGATTATTTTATTGAGGAAACCTACGAAGCCGGCATTGAATTAACCGGAACCGAGGTGAAATCAATCCGTCTGGGCAAGGTGAACCTGCGCGAAAGCTATGCCTATATCAAGGGCACCGAGGTTTTTATCAGCGGGATGCATGTCAGCCCGTATGAACAGGGCAACATCTATAACCAGGATCCTTTAAGGGACCGCAGGTTGCTGCTGCATAGGTACGAAATCAACAAGCTGATTGGCTACACGCAGCAAAAGGGCTTAACACTGGTTCCCCTGCAGGTATATTTTAAAAACGGCAGGGTGAAGATTGAGCTGGCTGTTGCAAAAGGCAAAAAGCTGTTCGATAAACGGCAGGATATTGCAGACCGTGACGCAAAAAGGGAAATAGACCGCCGAATGAAGGAATTCAATCAGTAAGCCTTATGGCTCCTTCACGATGATCAGGATGACATATTGCCCGCACCTTCCCGAAATGCCAGCAGCCGGAGTTGCCGGGGATGGATCTGAAGGAAAAATCAGCGCTGTTTTATTTGCAGAAAACGTGATATAATATACATTGTAACAAAGCTTGAAAGTTGACAACTAAATATGGGGGCGTAATGGTTTCGACGGGATTGTTGAAACCGGAGTAGCGGGTAGAGGGTTCTCGTGGGCCTCTTTAAAAAACGGGAAAATAAATATAAACGCTAAAAACGATAATTTCGCTTTAGCTGCTGCGTAATTAACGCAGCCCGTCGGTCCGGGGTTCCTGCACCTCGGGTAGCCGGCGTCATAAGTCAGGGAACCAGCCGGGTAAAGCTTTGAACCCGGTGGGATTTATGAAGCTACCAAATTGTAAAGCCTGTTCCTGGGCGTTATAAGGCGGGAATTTTAAACCAGGAAATGCACCCGGAGAAGCTCTTGTGGATGCGGTTTCGGACACGAGTTCAACTCTCGTCGCCTCCACCACATAAGAACGTAAATATTGATACGGTAAGTGTTAACATTTACGTTCTTATTTTATGCCCGGAAAGCCTGTAAAAATGTTTATGCTCTAT
>JAGOJH010000136.1 GCA_017995215.1 Thermoclostridium sp. | reverse complement strand
AGATGGATTCGATTACATCGTCCGGAGCGCCTGGCAGATGTTGTTAAGGGAGTGAAATTCGTTAATGGTATTGAAGAAAAACGGATCGCCGCCTAAATCCCATACACAACTATTGACAATAGCTCAAGTCCCCTTAACTTTTTTTTAGCACCTACATTACGAGATAGAATTACAGCATTCCTCTGTCACGAGAACAATCTACTAGTTCAAGTCCTTGTTAATGAAGCAATTATCAATAACCTTATTTTCGAAGTGTATGAATTGCGTTCTGCCGATCGTGAGCAGGTGGAAACCAAGATGGGTAAATCCATCGGTGCATTACCTGTTTTAAAAGCAGCTAAAGATGCTTTTGTAGACCAGTTACAAAATCCATTACCCATTGTTTCAGAGTATATTCAAAACCTGCCTGTTACAGTATTTGAAGAACAACAGGTGCGGGAAATCAAAGAGGACTTTGTAATTCTGTATCAGAACAATAACGACCTCGAGGAATTCTGTATCCGCCATCAGGTCAATCCTATCAATGTTTGGTATTGGTTCAAAGAAGCCAATGTAGTGCCTCAGGCCCGCGCTGCGGAGATTGCGTTGGAATTCATCGCAGACAGCATAAGAACAATACTGGCAAATGACGATGATGGAATCATTCCGCTGGTGGGACAACTTGGAGAGGAAAAGCTTCTTGACCGTCTCGAAAAGCACTGCATCGACAACGGCCTTACTCAAGCTCAGTTTCTTCAATTGGAAGAGCTTTTGGGCAGGCCACTGAATGATTATCTTGAAAACAACTTCTTCAAAGATTTAAGCGATCATCTGAATCTTTTTATGTATCTGCCGAAGACACCCTTTATCTGGCACCTGTCCAGTGGTGAGCATCAGGGATTGGAAGTGTATGTCAGTATTTATAAGTGGAGCAGAAATAATTTGTTCAGACTTAAATCTTACGTGAGCAAGCGGGTGGAAAATTTGGAATACCGCCAAATTCAGCTTAAGGACAGCAACACCGCTCAGGCTCAAAGTGAAAAAGAGACCATTCGTTTGCAGCTACAGGAGCTTCAAGTATTCACCAAAAAAATTGATGAGCTGATCGCCGAAGGTTATGATCCTAAGCTTGACGACGGTGTGGGCAAGAACATTGCACCCCTCCAGAAAAAGGGGATGCTTCGTTGTGAAGTTTTAAATAAAAAACAACTGGAAAAATATTTAAAGGCTGACTGGTAATGATAGATACTTGGTTTAAACAAGACGTTGAACACCAGCTTTCACGTGGCAACCGTGTCGTTATTCTTGACCCACATGGTCAATGTGGTTTTCTTTTGTCACTTCTGACCAATTCCGGTTACGTTATTATTAAAACAGATAGTAAACTTACCGAACATTGGCAGATTGTGAAAGAAGAACTTCTTTTGCGTCATCAGGCTGAAGTCAGCCACAAATCTGAACCCGTAATATTTTATGTAACACGGGAAAAAGGCAAACTCAGCTTTTTGTTTGATTATTGTTCTACCCACGGCTGCCTGGACTTGAGCAAACCGAATGAATGGCTGAAGCAAAAGCTTTTTGCCAATACCGGCATCCAGATCCAAATGGAAAATCCGTTACTGCTGACGGCGGCAAAGCTCGGACTTGGCAAAGATATTACGTGGTGGAAGAAGATTCTTCAGAACCTTGATGATATGATCAACATCGAGGCTGAGTTGCTTCCATTTCTTGATTCACCTGCTGGTTATCTCAATTCAAAGGAACCGGACATACTCAGGTTATTTGAGGAAAAATTCTTTGAAATACTGGGACAGCCATACATTCCCAAACCTCCGGAAACACTGGCCAGTGAAATTGTCAAAAGACTGCTGGATGGTCTGGCCTACAATGAATTGTCCCCTGTTTTGCTCGCAGCATATTACAGATGGGCAGACAGTGACAGATACAGGCCTTCCTTGTTGCAGTATATTTCTTCATATAAAATAGATGACTCCTGCAATCCTTGGGCGGCCCATCCTGACCACTGTTTCGAAGAGCTTGACAAAAAAGCCTTGCGGCAGCTGACGGCCAATATGCACGACAAGTCGTTCCTTGCTGATAAGATGCCTAAAATAAGAACAAGGTCTGAAGGGTTAAAAGCCAAGTTTTTTGTTCCTTCGTGGTGGCAGGATTTCATCAACCTGGTCGATTTCAATAACAAGGATTTGTCCTTTTGTAACAGCTTCGATAAAGTGATCGAATATTATACAGACTCTTTTTTTGGACTCGACAGGGCAATGAGGCATCTTTATGTGACTTTTTTACAGGAGGAGCAAGTCATTCGGCCATTGCAGGAACGTTATGAAAGCCTAAATCATGAGCTCCTGCAGCAATGGTTCGCTTATGAAAAGGAATACGAGCAAAACCAACAGGGCTATTTGGTCGACTTGCTGAAAACCTCTAAACCGGGAATTGCTGTCATTGTTGGTGACGGTATCCGTTATGAAATTGCGGAGATGGTCTCGACAAGCCTCTCAAAGAATTTCAATGTGGAAAGAAAGACGATGCTTGCCGATTTGCCATCGGAAACTGAGCATAATATGAGCGCCCTATACTCCAATAGCAATGAAATTATCCCTCTGCATAAAGACCGTGAAAAGAAACTTGTTGAAGCAACCGGCAAAGAAATAACATTTTTGGACCTGGAGGCGTTAACTCATGGGATCAAAGCTGATTATCTTGTGCTTACCTACAAGGATATAGACGACGCAGGAGAGAAACTGCAGCATGGCGCCTTGAAGCTCATAGGAGAATTTGAGAAAGTTCTACAGGACAAGATCATGCTGCTGATGAACATGGGATTCCGGGAGGTTCATCTTACCACAGACCACGGGTTTGTCCTTACCGGCTTGTTGGATGAAGCAGATAAGATTGAGCCTATCGTGAGCGGTAAAAAGGCAATTCACGAACGCTATATACGATGCGAAAACAAGCAAACAAATGCGGACTGGATTGAATTGCAGCAAAAATATGGTGAATTCAATTATGTCTATATCGCAAGAAATCACCGGCCATTTAAATCGAAAGGTACTTACGGCTATTCGCACGGTGGTTTTACACCACAGGAAATAATCATTCCCGCTTTTGTATTCAGCCAGAAGAAAACCAAGGCGCCGTCACTGGAAGTTGCAATTATAAACAAGAATGATTTAAAGTCTGTTACGGGCAACAACTTCAGTATTAAAGTGCAAGCATCCGCATCAGCACCTGATCTTTTCTCGTCCAGCCGGAAAGTTCAGATCATGTTATTTGCCGGTTCGACAAGTTATAGCTGCGGCAATATCGTTACAATGGCACCGGGAGAATGTGTCGTTTTGGAATTTTCGTTCGGTGGTCATAAGGCTGTAAGAGCGGTCCTGCTTGATGCCGATACACAGGAACAGATAGACAGCGCTTCTATAGAGAAGTCCAACGTAAGAGATGTCGGCGGTTTATTATAAAGAAAAGAGAGGTTATTTATGGAATTGGATGCTCTGGATAAGAAAGCTCTTGATCATTTTAGAGGCTATGTTGTTCGAAAAGACCTCGCCATAACAATAAAAGGCGGCGCGAACGTTCCGGCATTTGTGCTTGAATATCTGCTGGCGAACAGCTGCAGCACCGATAATCAGGAGAAAATAGAAGAAGGCATTGCAAACGTTAAGCAGATTCTTCGTGACCATTACGTCAATCCGGAAGAATGCAATCTCATACAGTCGAAGCTAAAGGAAAAAGGTCGTCATAAAATCATTGACAAGATATCAGTCGATCTCGATGCCCAGAAAGACCGCTACTGGGCGACCATCAGCAACAGCAATATCAAAAAAGCAAACATAAGTGATGAACTGGTACGCCAGCATGAAAAACTTCTCCTTGGAGGTATATGGGCCATCATTGAAATGGAATATGACCCCATGATCACTGTCGGGAATACAGTATATCCTTTTGTTGTTCGTGACATTAAACCGATACAGTTATCAAGCTTTGACAGCCAGAAGGTGGTAGAAAAGCGCAAGGAGTTTACAAAAGATGAATGGAAAACTCTTTTATTGCGTAGTGCTGGTTACGAGCCAAACAGCGAAGGAATAGATGAAAGAAAACAAATGCTGCTTTTGATGAGGCTTCTACCCCTTGTCGAGGCGAATTTTAACATGGTGGAACTTGGCCCCCGCTCATCCGGCAAATCATACATATACAAAGAGATCACTCCATATGCACTGCTGGTTTCCGGAGGACAGGGTACCGTTCCACGATTGTTCGTGAACAACACAACAGGGCGAGTGGGTTCTGTCGGTGAATGGGATGCCATATGCTTTGATGAAAGCACTGATAAATTATTTAAGGACAAGGATGCCATTCCCTTAATGAAGGATTATATGGAGTCCGGTTCTTTTTCCAGGGCGGGCAAGGGAGGTGAATTGTCCGGCAATGCGTCAATCATCTATAACGGCAACATTAATCAGCCTGTCGAAACGGTGCTTCAGACATCACATCTCTTTAGCCCTCTCTCAGCGGAAGTAAACCATGACACGGCATTTTTGGATCGCATACACCTCTTTCTGCCAGGATGGGAAATAACCAAATTCAGCCCCAAAAACTTTACAGACCATTTTGGATTTAGCACTGATTTCTTCTCGGAAATATTAAAATCTCAACGTAAAATAACTTACTATGATGTTCTGGATAAATATTTTTCATTCGGTCATCATCTCAAACAACGGGATTCTAAATCTGTCCGTAAAATTGTTTCCGGCTTTATCAAGTTATTACATCCCGATGGCAACGTCACTAAAGAGGACATACGGGAATATATGGTTGCAGCTTTTGAGATGCGCAGACGAGTCAAAGAGCAGCTTAAGAGAATCGGTGGCATGGAGTTCTGGGATACGAATTTTTCGTATATTGATAAGGAAACACAGGAAGAGTCTTTTGTGGGGCTGCCCGAAGAACGCGGTAGTAATCTGATTGAAAAGAACCCATTGCCTCCTGGCATCTGTTATACGGTAACAAGTGACGGCGAAAACAGCTCTTTGGTTAAAGTCGAGGCTGTAGCTATCAAAGGCACCGGAAAATTGAATATAAGCGGGACGAACAATCAGGAAGTGAAAGAAAATATCAAAAATACATACAATTATTTACGGGCAAATGAAAAAAGCATTCTGAGTGAACAGCATTCATTAAAAAGCTTTGATATAAACGTTCAAATAACCAATCTTCTGGGTGCCTATATTAACGAGGGCATTGGCGGTGCCGTATTTGTTGCGATTATTTCAGCTATCTATAATAAGAATTTAAAACCAGGCTTGGGAGTGGTTGGCAATATATCCATTGGTGGAGCAATTGAAAGATCCCATCACTTTCCGGAAAAAATTTCCATGTTGTCAGACAACGGCGCAAAGACAGTCCTTGTGCCTATGGAAAACATCAATGAAATGACTACACTGCCTGCAAGTATCCTGAGCAAAACGGATATTCCTTTTTATAGTAACAGTCAAATTTTGCTTCAGAAAGCGGTAGAGGGATAATATACAAAACAATTCTTAAATTGAAGTGAATTAGAATAAATATAAAAAATGAAAAGACAAATCTTATGGATTATTATTCTAGGATTTATTTTTATCACACTTCTACTCATCCCTTCCTCCCACGCTACCATCCCCAAATTAATTTGCACAATAACAAAAATAACTGATGGTGACAAAGTAATGAATGAACAAGATAAAAATTTATACGACATTAAGAGGCAGCTTAACTCTTGTGATTGGATATCCTCATACTGGTAGATGATAGTGAAATATAATCATTTATAAAAGGAGAATGGAATGGCAATTTTTCATTGCTATGTGAAAACAAGAATGGGTAATGATCACATAACTTATCACCTAAAAAATGGCGGCTTGCAAAAATTGGTGAATGCGTTAATAAATAATGAGGATCACATTCCTGATAATATTTGGAAGGATCTTCTTGCGAGCTCTGAAGCTTATATTCCACCTAGTCTTCCTCCCAAAAAAAATAAAAGAAAAAATGATCCAAATCAAACAAAATTATCATTTTGATATAGTATGGAAACCGACCGGATAGACTGGTATGATAATTGTTAAGTAAAGAAGCATATAATATGCTGCATATAAAGAAATAGTTTAAAATGGTTGGTTCATGAAAAAACTTGCCCAAATTAGAG
>JAGOJH010000033.1 GCA_017995215.1 Thermoclostridium sp. | reverse complement strand
CTCATGGCCCGCAATGACGATGTGGATGTGGATATGGTTGCAGGGGTGCCTGACTCAGGCGTTGCTCATGCTCTGGGCTATTCCAATGAATCCCGCATTCCCTATGGAAGGCCTTTTATCAAGTACAACCCTACCTGGTCCCGAAGCTTTATGCCCCAAACTCAGGAGATGAGAGCCATGGTGGCAAGAATGAAATTGATGCCCATTACCGATCTAATCCGGAATAAACGTCTTCTATTCTGTGATGATTCCATTGTTCGTGGAACGCAGATGAGTGAAACCGTTGAGCTGTTGTACAATTGTAATGCAAAAGAGGTGCACATTCGCTCTGCCTGCCCTCCCATTGTTTATGGGTGCAAGTATCTGAATTTCTCCCGCTCCAGAACCGAGATGGATCTCATTGCCCGGCAGACGATCAAGAAACTGGAGGGTAATGCCTCCACAGCCCTGGATGAATATAGTAACCCCAAAACTGAAAGATACAAATGTATGGTGGATTGCATTGGCAAACACCTGAACTTTACCTCACTGAAATATCAGTCATTGCCTGATATGCTGGACGCCGTAGGCCTGCCCCATGAAAACATGTGTACGTATTGCTGGAACGGGAAAGAGTAATCATACGCCTTACTGTATTAGATTTTTATTTTTACTTCTTTTGAGTGTATCAGTTTATTGGTATTTCCATCGACTGTCTTGAAATTGACTATCAACGATACACAATATACCATATGTTTCTATATGTGGTTTATAAATCATCGGTTGTCCTTGCAGCAGATGAGATATCGCCGTCAATAACAAGCTTCAAACTGCGGAACCCTATACCCCTCGAAGTCCCCAAAAAAGTCAGTATTACCAATGTATAGAGTCTCATTTCGAGGAACTTGTGGGGATCTTCATCAGGGCTTTGCCCGGGTTAAATGCGAAAACTGTCATCCTGAATATTTATTGCCCTTTTCATGTAAACGAAGACACTTCTGCCCTTCATGCCATCAAAAACGTGTTGTTGAATTCGGAGAATTCCTCTATGAAGAAGTATTAACTTCTGTTTCTTACCGCCAATGGGTCTTCAGTAGTAAATTCTATGATTACACCTAGTTTCAATCCACGCGCCCGCGGGGGGCGCGACTAACTGGAAACACATAAAAATCCCACAAGATGGTTTCAATCCACGCGCCCGCGGGGGGCGCGACGTTACGGACGAATGGACTTGACGAATTGTGGTGTTTCAATCCACGCGCCCGCGGGGGGCGCGACCGCGAGTAAAGAAAAGCTTTAAGAATCAAGCTCTATAGGCTTATCAAGTGCGAATACTAATAATTTTTCAAGAAAACATTCATATATTGTCCAATATCAAGATGGGAATAGGGGCGAGCCATCTCACGAAGAAGTTGGAATGCTTGCATGTCTTCAAAGCCTAAAGATATACTATCCATGTGGACCCCGTAAATTTGATAAACCGGTGCATATTCTTTTCCTGTTACAGTAATTTGAAATACTGGTATCAGATCAAGCATATCTCTCCGAAGGGTTCGCTCCGATATTTTATATCCAATTCGTTGTAAAGCTTGATACAATTCACGTACGCTCATTCCTTTTTTATTCTTTGAAAGTAATGCCATAATCTGTACCTGGCGTTGGCTTTTTTTCAAACTCATATAAAACTCCCTGAATCAATAATCCTCCCAAAATTTGTATCGGTCTTTCCATATAAAGCATTCACACAATTTTACTTTATTGTTGATTGCTTATTTTATTAATATTGCTATATAGTCAACCTACTTTCAACAAACCTGGTTGTAATTTTCCCTTTAGTATTATGTTTAGCTACGAGCAAATTTTCTCTCGTATTCTTTTACTGTTTCTCGTTAGTCAACTTTTGGCGTTGCTTTGCTTATTGTAAATTTACATTTGTGATGTGAAGAGGTAAAACACCTAATCACTATCAGACAGCAGACGATAAAACCGTGATAGATGAGCTTGGGTGGTTGAAGAACGTCGATGTGAAATCATTGCCATAGGCCAGGATTATTTATTCAAAATGTTATTGGTGTAAAATGTGTGGTATCAGGTCATTCATTTGGAGGCGATTTAACTCATTCTTATCCTTACTGCCACAGGCCTGTTTCCATGAATTTTTTCGATTTCTCCTCAGCACGCTCAACCATGGTCGGTTCATAACCCATTAACGCCAGCAGTTTAATGGCGTTTCTGGTTTCGGTCGGCCCTTGGTACAGAATATAGTCAAAGGATATGCCTGCATCGGTAATGGTTTCCTGAAAATGATAGGGTGTATAAATGTCGTTTAACAGTTGTACAAGCTCCAGATCGTGAGTAGCAGCCATGCAAAGACAACCCTTGCGAGACAATAGCGAAAGCACCTCCGAGGATGCCGCAATTCTTTCCACGGTATTGGTTCCGCGCAGCACCTCGTCAATCACACAGAAAACCTTTGGTTCCCCCTCCACTGCGTCAAGGATACGCTTGAGCGAGCGGATTTCAACAATATAATAGCTTTCGCCAGACCCAATATCATCCCGGAGTGCCATGGATGAATACAGTCTGAAAAAGCTGCTGTGGTATGCCTTTGCCGTACATGTGTGAATCGTCTGGGCGAACAGCACATTGATGGCGCATACCTTTAGCCATGTGGATTTCCCGGATGCATTTGATCCAGTGAGTAAAACCGCGTTCTCCATGTTCATGCTGTTTGGAACAGGGTTCTCAATCAGAGGATGCCATGCGTCGACAACAGAGAACGACTTGCCTTTATCGGTTTCAAATTCCGGCTTGCACCAACCGGAAATGCTTTCACGATAGGATGCAATGGATATCAGGCTGTCCATCCCACCAAGAAGCTCATACATTTCCTGCAGTTCCTTTTGGTGCTTCAGCAATTGATTCATGGTGCTTTTAAAGAAGATAATTTCCCCAAGGAAAATAGTTTTCAAATATTCTGTGATTGGGTCCTGCGCAATGCTCTGCATGTATATAAAGTTTTGAGTACTGAAGGTGTTCATCTTTTTGTACAGACTTGAAAGCCTTTTGAAATCGTCGTTCAGGTCTTCATGTTTCAGCTTGGATATCTTTCCGGCTGCAATAATCATTCTGACCAGATATTTAACAGGTTCCAAATAGGCTTGCTGGTCGCGAACAGTCCTGGCATGAACGATCATGTTTGTAAATACAACTGCCACAACCGTTATTAACCCCAACCCCGGGTTAAATAAAAACAAAAACGGAGATAAGACAAGTATCACAATCAAAATCACATAAGGAGCAACACTTGTTGAAATATTGCCCGGGGTTCCGTACAGCCAGTCCCCAAGCCGAATATCCTGGCTGAAGCCTAAACTGGATAAGATATATTGAATAGATAATCGGATATTCTCATCTTTTTGAAACATGGAAATCTGCTTCTCACGTTTATTCAGTTGCTCACGGTTCAGAATGGGAAGCCGGAGAAGAGAATACAGCACTTCCTCGCCTACTGTGCTTCTTGAATAGTTCAGCCGTTTAAAAACCGAATCCATGTTCAGGTCTTCCCATGTAATATCATCAATAAAAAAGGGGTGATCGGCCTTTTTGGCCAGAAGGGTTGATTTTCGGTTTTCTGCCATGAAAACTCTGTCTTTACCAGGTTCCTTGCTGCCCCAAAGCTGCTTCAAACAGCTCATCATCCGCTTTCTTCTGGCAACTTTTTCAATGATGGTGAAGATAATGATGATACTGGCAACAACCAGGATTGTCAACAGAACAAATGTAGTCTGGCTCAAATTAGAACACTCCTTAACAAATATGCTATATAACCATCATGAGCATGGAGAAAAGGCTTATGACACTTCGAGGAAGATTTCCAGCTTCGCAGGAAAATACACAGGGGAAGATTCTTCGCTGCGCTTGGAATGACGATGCTACCCGGAATAACACAATTCACGTGGGATGGTAAAGATGTGCTTAGGTCTGGGCGGCTTTGAGGGAGATGTAGCGGTTTACTGCATCCAGTGTAAACTCTTCCGGTTTGGATTCCATTGCCGGAATTCCGGACATCTCCAGTATGGAAAAGGTCCTTCTTCTGTCATCAAGCAGCTTCAGCGCGGCGCTCTTTGTAAACGCGTCCTCGTTTTGTCTCACCTTTTTCTCAGCCTCGGCTACCAGTAAGGGGTTTTTAATGCTTAACACGACCACCTTGTGTCGTGGAGCATAATTGCGCCAGGCTGTGGTAATTTCACGGGCATGCTCAAAGTTGTAGGGATCAGTGAACAACAGTATCAGGCATCTGCGGTTTTGCACCCTTTGCAGCGTTGAAAACGCCTTTTCATAATCGGCAGTGGTTTCACTGATCTCAATATTGTACAGGCTTTCGGCCAGCCTTTGGAAATGAACCGTACCCTTCGAGGGCTTGACCATCCTGCGGATGTCGCTGTCAAAAGCCATCAGCCCGATATTGTCCCCGTGGTTCATCGCAGTCTCGGCCACAATGAAAGCTGCATTCACCGCATAATCCAAACGGGTAATCCCCTCAATCTCCTCGTGCATGACCCTGCTTGCATCCATCAGAATGTAAACGTACTGGTTTCGCTCAGGTTCATACCGGTTCACATGCAACCGTCCCTCACGGGCGGTCACCGTCCAGTTGATGTGCCTGAAATCATCCCCGTCGCTGTATTCCCGAATGCTTTCAAACTCGCTGCCCACGCCAAGCTGGCGAACCTTTTGGAACCCGGCTAACAGCCTTCGTTTCTGTACCATGAAAAGATGATGATTGCGCATATCCTTCAGGTTGGGGAACACCTTGATGGTGTCGGATACCTGCAGGGTTTTTGACCGAACACAAAGCCCCAGCACTCCGGTTATCCGAAGGTGCAGATCGACAAACCGATATTCGCCGCGCTTGATGGGCTTAACCCTGTATGATACGGTTCTTTGCTCCCGGCCTTCCATTTCAAAAGCGATCACTTCATTTTCGGTGCCAAAGCTATCCGGAATACCATCTCGGATTTGCGCCCGAACAGGATGGGTTATGGGGTTCTCGACAACCAGATCAATCTGGTTCCACACCGAAAGGGAGAGCTTTTGATCCATCACCCTGTTAATTTCAAAGCTTTCGGGGGACGGTGTGAGTGAAAAATCCACGGCCAGCAGAATAAACAGCAGCACATTATATACTAAAAGGGCATAAGGGCCTATCCCCGGCACCAGTGACATTGCTGCCGGAATAATTCCTAACAGGATTAAGCTGATGAAACGTTTGCTAACAAACATAATCTATCCTTTACCTGGGTATTTCAACTGTTTTCACAATACTGTCCAGGATGTCGTCCACCGATACATTGTCCAGCTGGGCTTCCGGCCGAACGATCACTCTGTGCCGCAGCACAGGATGAATTACCTCAACCACATCCTCCGGAATAACGAAATCTCTTCCCGAGAATGCGGCCAGGGTTTTTGCACACTGCATCAGCGCGATGGATGCACGGGAACTGGCACCCAGCAGTATTGCCGGTGTATTTCTGGTGGCATATACAATGGTGGTTATATAACGAATAATTCCCTCTGAAACGATAACATTATTTAAAGCTTCACGTATCTGCATCCATTCGTCAGGGTTTACTACTGCTAAAACCTGTTCGGGGCCGAGAACCCCGCCGCTTTGGTTCACTTTTACCAGCAAAGCCTCTTCCATTTGGGGCGGTAAATGCTCAATGACAAGCTTCATTAAAAACCTGTCCAGCTGGGCTTCCGGCAGGGGGTATGTCCCCTCGAACTCCAGCGGGTTCATCGTGGCAAGCACCATGAAAGGCTTTGAAAGCTCGTAGGTTTCACCGTCTATGGTAACGCTGTGCTCTTCCATGCATTCCAGAAGGGCGGACTGTGTCTTCGGTGTAGCCCGGTTAATTTCATCGGCCAGAAGGATGTTGGTAAAAACAGGGCCCTTTTTCATGTAGAAGGTTCCGTTTTTAACATCAAAAACCTTTGTACCGGTGATGTCGGAAGGCATTAGGTCCGGTGTGAACTGTATCCGTGAAAACCCGGCATCCAGCGTTTTTGCCAGGGTTCTTGCCGTTAATGTTTTTCCCAGGCCCGGCACCCCCTCCATCAAAACGTGACCTCCGGTAAACAACGACACTGCCAGATGCTCTAAAAACTGCTCCTGGCCTACAATCACTTTCTTAAGCTGTTCCATCAGCAGGTTGTATTTTGTTTGAACGAACTCCAGATTGATCTCCATAACTTTTCATTCCTTTCCAGGCTTACTCACAATTCGATAATTCATATTTCTATGGCTTTCCTTTTTTCCATCGGCCTTTGCCACCTGCAAGGCCCAGGCTGCCAGTCATCTCGGCTTCCAGCTTTTCGAGCTGTCGTACCAGCGCCAGCAGATCGTTCCTGCTTTTTTGGCCTTGTTCAATGTACAGAGTGCACAGGGACAGTATACGGTTTGCCTTATCGGCCAATGGGCCCGGTGTTGCCAAAACGCGGCTGTATTTCTGTGTGAAATAGCCATAATAGTTTGACAAGGTCAGCGGGTATGCCTTCATGCGCATATAAAGCCCTGATAACGCTTTTTGAACCTCGTTTTCAGGCCGCTTTACCAATTCTCTTTCGTTTCTGACCCTGCCGAAAGGCTTCCAGCCCCGGATGCCTATCAGCACAAGACCAAGCAGAAGCTGAATGGCTATCAGCTGGCCCATCGGGCCAATTAAATCCCACAAGCCGGGCGCAGGTTTTTGCAGGAACTGATAATACTCATTAAAAACAACCTTTGGGCTGTCTGCCCTTTCAAGGGCTTGAATAAACGCAACAGCAGCGTCCGAACTCTCCAGCTGAGCATTCAAAAATGCATCCGCACTGTCCATGACGCAGACCCTGCCATTTTCAAGCATGTACCAGGTGGACGTGATATTTCCGGACAGGATGAGCTCATGTTGCTTTTTCTGCTCGGAGATGGTTTCAAATATCCACAGTTCCTGCAGGGTTTGCGGATCGGGCACCAAAATCATCGTGTTCCCATGGCTCAGCCATTCAGTTATAAACTCCTGCTCGTCAGGTTCGTTAAAAATCGTGTCATCTGGCCGGTACACAACCATGACGGGGGCATCCTTCACAAATTGCGCGGGGTAATGGTTGCGCTGCACTGAAAAGCCCATCTCCCGGGCTAACAGATATAGCGCCTTAATCCCGTTCTTCTCTGTGCTGTAAGTGCTGTAGTCGGGGAAATCTTTCTGATAAACGGTCACCGAATAAAGAATAAAACCAGCCGCTGTCAGAAGAAGTGTTACCAATATGAAGTTAATCCACTTTCTTATTCGTTTTTTCATCCTTGCCTTTTTCGTTTCTGTAAAATTGAAGCCATGTGTTCATACATTCTTCATCGATGTTTCGGTTGCCATAACAGCACTCATTGAAAACCGCTGAAAGCTCTTTCATTGGAGGAACCAACTGCGGGCTGTTGGAGGTTATCTCACGCATATAAATGCGGTTGGTTTTCCACTTTTCGATTTTGATGGTTTTTCTATCGTGAAACTCCAGTAAAACCGCCACGAACAGATAGCGCATTGCTTCGTTAAACAGCCCCTGTGCCATCAGGCTTTCCATCTTTTCAAGGGCTGACTCGGGGTTTTCGAGAAATTCATGAGCTTTGGGTATCTTTGATTTTTTCATTTTCCCGGGAAGATAAACATGCTTGATCACCAGGCGGATCAGAATGAACAAGGCAACCGCCGCAAGGACAATCAATGCAATTTTTAAGATGGTCTCCACATTTTGGCTGAACTGATCGGGATTAAACCGAACCTGCCTTTGGGGTTGTCGGTTTTTAAAAAGCCCCCGAACCCACTCCAAAATACTTTCCCAGATCTGCTGAATCATATCTGCGATAGGGGTTTCCTCTTCTGTCTGTTGAAATTCCCTGCGTTTAAGAATCTCTTCAACTGTTTTTCGAATTTCCTGTTCGTTCGTTTCATTCAGCAGCATTCGGCGCCTCCGCCATCCATCGTTGCGTCCTGTCCTTCTCCTCCTGTTTGATCGACCAAAGAGAAGCTTCCATGTCCAGCCCTTCCCGCCTGACCCTGAGGGTGATATACAGTGCAGTTAAAATACAAATGATCAGCGGCTGCAGCACTGAAGCGAAGATTTGAGTGATCACCATCACCAAACGCATCACTGACATGTCAAAATCACTGGACAAAAGGCCTGTAATGCTGAAAGCCGAATTGATAACCCCTGGAAAAAGCCAAACAAGAAGGTTTCCCGCAATATACGTTAGGCTGATCAGCCAAAAACTCTTTTTCCCGAGGTTTCCCCCTCGGCCGATGCTATTGCTGGCTTTTTTCTGCTCAATACATATGGAAGGGAAGTACATCCAAAACCTCCCATAGAAGAAACCTGTGAGAACGGTTATAAAGAACACTGCCGCAAGGCTGAGCAGAATACCGAGGATGATCAACACCACGGTAACCCAGGGCACTCCAATTGCGACAACCCCGGCAACCGAAAAGGTTCCGAGGAGAATGAGGATAATGATGACAAAATATAAAACAGTGACAATACCATATTGGATCAGCCCGTATAAAAACCTGCCCCCAAGCAGAGACCAGAACTGCTTGAAGCATTCGCTGACCACCTGGCGGATAGACCTTTCCTGCTTCAGAACCACATCGGAATAAAGCAGCTTTATGATGGAACCCTCCCAGATGTTTTGCAGCGTCAGCGTGTTTAGGCCATATAGTGCAAGAACACCAAAGAGCATGGTATAGAGGGTTAATATTGAGGAAAACATCGCAGATGGGCTTGAGGAGGCCATACCGGATGAGATATCAAACATGCTTAAGTACTGGTTGGAAAACACAGGGTTGATGATCGCCAGTAAAACCTGTATGGGAATATTGAAGATCAGGTTGATGATGAAAATACTTCGGAAATGCTTTTTAAACAAGTGAATTCCATAGTCCAATACATCCGTAAAACGAGCCTTGTGTAAAGTCCTTAATGACTCCATAAAATCCTCCGGCATATGATGCACGTTTTTTCTGCCGTGCTGGCATTTTACCCCTGAAGGATGCTGCTGGCAAATCCTTCTTCAAAAGCGTCTGCATGAATGAAAGGGTGAATCCTTCAAAGGCTTCGGCCATGACTTATTCCAAAATGAATCGACCCTGTTTCCGCTGAATTCATGCGAGCTTCACTGGGATAAAGCGGTACAATTATCATATAATAACCACTGACGTCTGTCAAACTACCGACACGAAAAATCCAATCTACAGGAATGTTATGTTAATTTCCACCCCTTTTACTAAGTTCATAAGTTGCTGCAGAGGTATGTGTTTTATAAGACTAATATACTACCTTTTTAAGAAAAAGCGGATACACTGCCTTCGCAGGCCGTATCCGCTTATACATTCGGTTCGTTTCACTCTAACTCTCCGGGTGAACGGGGTATAAATCTTCTAGCCGCGCGTCACAGAAAACCAATGTACGGTCATTCTCCAGAACATTTTCAGCCAGGTAGCCCTGGTTACTTCGCCGGTTGTAACCAGAGGTATTTTTTTAATCACTTCTTTGCCCAGCGTATAAACCACTTCGCCCCCATTCTCCCCTGCTGCAACGGGTGCATCCAGATACTCGGGCAGACGGATTTCCTCCTTAAGCTTATCCTTCTGCCCACGTTTCAGCAGAATAGCCTCATTGTCCTTATATGCAACCGGGATGGTAACTTCCAGGCCCTTTCTGACATTCACATCACCCGCAAGCTCTCCTTTTCGGTTCACCGGTACCACTTCGAAGCTGGAAAAACCGTAATCCAGAATTTTGGTGGTTTCCTGAAAACGCATATCCAGTGATTCTGAGCCCAGAACAACAGAGATTAAATCGAGACCATCCCGCGAAGCAGTCGCCGCCAGACAATATCCGGATGCATTGGTCATTCCTGTTTTCAGGCCGGTCATGCCCCTGTACTTGCCAATCATATGGTTTGTATTGTCCAGGTCAAAGGTGCCGTTTCTGAATGTATCATGGCGTATGGTGGTATATTCGAAGATGAGCGGGTGCTTTTGGGTAATCTCAAAAGCCATCAGCGCGATATCATGTGCGGTACTGTAATGTCCTTCGTCGGTTAACCCTGTGCAGTCCAGAAAATTGGTATTGGTCATCCCCAGCGATTTTGCTTTTTCGTTCATCAGCGCCACAAAAACCCCTTCACTGCCGGCAAGATGTTCGGCCAAGGCAACAGATGCATCATTGGCAGAGCGCACTGCAACAGCCTTCAGCAGCTCATGCACTGTAAATTCTTCCCCGACTGCCAGATATACCTGCGTGCCGCCCATGCTGCAAGCGTGTTCTGAAGCCGTTACAACCTCATCCAGTGTAATTTTCTTCTGATCCAGCGCTTCCATCACCAGCAGCAGGGTCATAATCTTGGTGACCGAAGCAATGGGGCGCTTTGTATGGGCGTCCATTTCGAAGATAAACTGCCCCGTGTTCGCACACATCAGCAAGGCAGATTTTGCGTTGATTTGAATAGGTACATTTTCAATCATTGGTGCGCTTGCTTGTTCTGCAGCCAAAACAGTCAGGCCGGAAAACAGCATGAAAACCGACAGCAATAATACCCATATCAGCACTTTTGTCTTCATGAATCATTACTCCTCAAAAGGTATAATCCAATAATAATGTATGCACAGCCTGTATTAATTTATTCAGACGAGTACATGATTATTCCTTTGACGGAGTATTTATAAGGGGACAGATTCCTGTGAAAATCCTTATACAGTGCCGAGAATCAGCGGCCTGTATTCGGCAGGTTCCGCACTGACAAGCAGGGAATCCCTTAGAATTTCGAGGGCGGCATCTACACGGGTGTTGCTGGAGGTGTGTAATATCGCAAGGGGCTCGCCGGCCTCTACCCTGTCCCCGGTGCTTTTCAGAAGCACAATGCCCGCAGCCGGATCGATACTGTCGCTTTTGGTCCTCCTGCCGGCGCCAAGTGCCAGTGAAGCAGTCCCCAGCTTTTCAGCCTGTATGGTATGTATATATCCGGCTTTATCTGCCAGCCATTGGGCCTGAATGGGAGCCCTTGGAAGCATGGACGGGTTTTCTGCAACAGCTGGATCTCCTCCCTGCCGTTGAATCATTTGGGTGAATTTCCTGAATGCCGAACCATCTGACACAGCCTGGAGCGCCAATTTCCTGCAATGCTCCAAATCACCTTTTCCACCGAGCATCAGCATATTTGCGGCCAATTCAATGCTGACTGCCTTCAGGTCTTCCGCACCCTGGCCTTTTAAAACCTGTATCGCTTCAATCACCTCCAGGGCATTGCCGATGGCCATCCCAAGAGGCCTGTCCATTTCGGTAATCAGTGCCGTAACCCTTTTTCCGGCACCCCGTCCGATTTCAACCATCTTTGCAGCCAGTGCCTTTGCCTGCTCGACGGTTTTCATAAACGCACCGTTTCCGGTTTTCACATCCAGCACAATGGCATCGGTGCCACAAGCCAGTTTTTTACTCATGATGCTTGCTGCGATCAGGGAAGCGTTTTCAATGGTGCCGGTTACATCCCGAAGAGCATAGAACTTCTTGTCGGCAGGTGCCAGGTTTCCGGTTTGACCCGCGACCGCAAGGCCGATTTCCCGTACATTCTCTGTAAACTCCACAGCAGTGAGGCTTGTTCGAAACCCCGGAATGGCTTCCAGCTTGTCGATGGTACCGCCTGTGTGGCCAAGACCTCTACCCGACATTTTGGCTACCGGAACCCCACAGGATGCCACGATTGGGCCAATGATCAGCGTCGTTTTGTCTCCTACGCCACCGGTGCTGTGTTTATCGGTTTTTACACCGGGAATACAGGACAAATCCACCACATCTCCCGAGTGCAGCATGGCCTGTGTCAGCCACAGAGTTTCATCATCATCCATCCCGCGCAAAAACACAGCCATCAGAAATGCCGAGGCCTGGTAATCAGCAATCTCATCCCGGGTATACCCTGCTACAAAAAATTCTATTTCCTGGCGGGTTAATTTTTCTCCATTTCTCTTCTTTACGATAATGTCCAGCGCATGCATGGCGGTCTCCTTTCAGATTTACCGGAGGATCTGCTGCAGAAAGCTTTCTCCGCACAGATCATTCTGAATGTCAAAATACTCACCTATTGTTTTGGCGATATCTGCAAAGGTACTGCGGATGTGCAGGTTCTTACCTGTTCTCACCTGTGACCCCGCTACAAGTAACGGCACGTACTCCCTTGAATGGTCGGTGCTTTCAGTGGTGGGATCACAGCCATGGTCGGCAGTGATCACAAGAATATCTTCCTGCTTCAGCCGCGAAAGAATTTCCGGCAGCCTATCGTCAAACTCCATCAGTGCTTTTGCATACCCTTCAACATTGTTACGGTGCCCGAAATACATGTCAAAATCTACCAGATTGGTAAAAAGAAGGCCCTCAAAGTCCTCGTCCATCCACTGCAGGGTTTTGTCTACCCCCTCTGTGTTGCTACGGGTGTGTACAGCGCTTGTAATGCCGGAGCCATTGAAGATGTCCTCGATTTTTCCTACGGCACGAACCTCAAACCCATTGTTGTGCAATACATTCAGGATGGTATCGCCAGGAGGCGTCATTGAGAAATCTTTTCTGCGGCTGGTTCGGGAATAGCTGCCGCTTTCGCCGGTAAAAGGCCGCGCGATCACCCTGCCCACACCATGTTCACCGGCGAGCATATCTCTGGCAGCACTGCAGATTTCATATTGTTTCTCAATTGGAATAATGTCCTCATGGGCAGCGATTTGGAACACGCTATCTGCAGATGTATACACAATGGGGAACCCTGTTTTTACATGCTCGTCACCCAGTTCCTCGATGATAACCGTGCCTGAAGCCGGTTTATTTCCCAGTGTTTTTCGGCCGATTCTTTTTTCAAACGCATCCATCAGTTCCTTTGGAAAGCCCTTTGGATAAACGGGGAAGGGTTGCCTCAGGATTATACCCGATATCTCCCAATGCCCGGTAGTCGTATCTTTTCCAGCGGATTGCTCCGCCATTTTTCCGTACGCACCTGTTGGGCTGTCTTCCCTGGTGATGGTTCCCAGCTGTAATCCATCAATGTTTGCAAGCCCCAGCTTTTGAAGGTTTGGAAGCTGAAAGCCCTTTACCGCTGCGGCTATATGCCCGAGGGTGTTGCTGCCCTCATCTCCGTAAGCCTTGCTGTCGGGTAGTTCTCCGACGCCGACACTGTCCAGCACAATCATTATCACTCTTTTCATATCTTCACCTTCCTTCAGGCGTTTCAAAAGTTGCTATTCATATATTATCATTCTTTTGGTAAAATAAACAATGTGTACAGATAATCGGCTTTTTACAAGCTGTTCCTAAAAGCATTTTGAAAGGATTCCCGGAAGATGAAGTGGTATTTGATCGTTGCAGGCTTTTTACTGCTCGTATTTGTTTACATGTTTTTGCAAGCTGTTTTTTATAAGACGCGGTTTTATCGTCTGCCCAACCAGGCCGGGCTACGGTTTTTACACATGTCGGATATACATATTGGCTTATTGAACATCTCTGCAAGCCGCATTCAGAAAACAATCCGGAAGGCTAACCCCGATTTTATCCTTCTGGGTGGAGATCTGATCGATAATCCAAAGGATTTAAAAAAGCTTGTACGCTGGTTTAGCGCGTTGGAGCTTAATGTGCCCGTGTATTGCACCCTGGGAAACCATGACCACGGCTGCCTGAGAAAAAGCCCTGCCTTTAAAAAAGAATTTATTTCTGAAATGGAGAAGTTAAATATCCGCATTCTTACCAACGAGGTGGTGCATCTAAAGGGGAAAAAGGAACAAAACCCTGAAAGTGCCAACAATACTATCATTCTGGTCGGTTTGGACGACATTAAAGCCGGAGTGCGCGTCAACCCCCAATTTTTTCAGGGACTGCGGCAGCAAGGCTGCTGTATCCTCGCTTTTTCCCACAACCCGGATATTGTTCTGCACATCCCCGAAGGCAGCGTGGATTTGCTGATCGCCGGGCATTTTCATGGGGGACAGATGTGGTTACCCTTCAAGCTGGAGTATCTGTTGCTTAGAAAGGACATAGTGAGCAAAATGGGCCATATTAAGGGTTTTTCTGTAATCCGTGATAACAGAATATACATCAGCCGCGGACTTGGGACCGTTCTTTTTCCGTTTCGATTCTTTTCTGTTCCTGAAGTAACTGTATTTGATGCATGAAGGGCCTTATCGCAGGCTGTATATGCCTATAGCACATGTGAAAAGAAACCACCAGGCTGTTACATAAGAATATAAATCCGACACTTCGATAAAGTAAACACAGAAAGCTATTTCAAAGGCTCATCCCTGCCGTTATTTTCTGTAGCGCTTTCACAGTTAAATCCATGTCGTTCTCGGTGTTGAAAAAGCCCGGGCTAAGGCGTACAAGTCCCCTGTCCCGGGTACCCAGGGCTTGATGCGCGCAGGGTGCGCAGTGCAAGCCGTTTCTAACCAGTATGCCAAAATTTTTATTCAAAATATACCCCACTTCTGCTGAGTCCATATCCTGCACCGACAAGGCTATTATCCCGGAATTTTGTTCGGGGGGCGGGGAATATATTTGAATTCTGGTCTCCCTTTCCAACCCCGAAAATAACTTTTTCAGCAACATCATCTTTTTTTGTCGGATGGTTCCGATTCCTTTTTCCAGAATAAAATGAACACCTTTGCCAAGGCCGACAATTCCGGGCACATTCAGGGTACCGCTTTCAAGCATATCCGGAAGCACCCGCGGCTGTGTCAGTTGATCGGAAAAGCTGCCTGTTCCGCCCTGAATGATGGGCTGAAGCTCCACCCCTTCACGAACATATACGCCGCCCGTTCCCTGTGGGCCCAAAAGCCCCTTGTGCCCGGGAAAGGCCAGAAGGTCAACACCCAGGCTTTGTACATCCACCGGGATGACCCCAGCACCCTGAGCGGCATCCAACAGGAATAACACATTGTTTGCCCTGCAGTGCCTGCCGGCTTCGGCGATGGGCATCACCGCCCCGGTTACATTGGATGACAGGGTCATACAAAACAGTGCTGTTTTTTTTGTAACCGCCCGTCGAATGCTCTGAGAGCTGATTTTTCCGAGTTTATCGGGTTGAATCAGCTCTAATTGTATTTTACCTGCCTCTTCCAATGTTTTCAGCGGTCTTAATACAGAATTATGTTCCATCATCGTAGCCACAACTCGGTCTCCGTCTTTCACAACCCCGTGAATCGCCATGTTCAGGCCATAGGTTGCATTGGGCATAAAAGCGATTCGCATGGGATCAGAAATGTTGAACAGCCTTGCCAGAAGCTCACGGGTGTGCATCACCGCATCATCGGCCTGGCGGCCCATATCATGAGCAGAACGGCCGGGGTTGGCACAGCCTCTTTTCATCAAGTCCGACATGGCCTGAATCACCTGGGGCGGCTTGGGCCATGAGGTGGCGGCATTATCGAGGTAGATCATAAAAGTACCCCTTTCTATCGGGATACTTCATTTTATGAGATGAAACCTGTCAAAATGCTTCTAAGGCTACTGCTCCGTTGGCGTACAATTCGCATTGGATTATCAGCTTGCAGCTAAGATATACCAACCTTTTTGATCATCATTCCTGTGCCTGATGCCTTATGGACAGCAGATATTGCCTTACTTTTTTCATATCCTGAAACATCTCTTCCTTTTTGGCCGGGTCTCGCAGGGCGGCAGAAGGATGGTATGTGGGCATGATCCGAAAAAAACCGGGGCGTTCTATCCAGCTTCCCCTTATTTTTGTGATCCGCGCATCTTCCCCCACCAGATATTTTACAGCCGTTGCGCCAAGGCAAACCAGAATGGACGGACGGATATGCTTCACCTGAAACCGCAGCCACGGAAGGCACGCGCGGGCTTCTTCCTGCAGAGGCTCCCGGTTGTTCGGAGGTCTGCACTTAACGATGTTGCATATGTAATAATCGTCGGGTTCAAGCATCAGTGCATTCAACAGGTGGTCCAGCAGCTTTCCGGCCTTGCCGACAAACGCCTGGCCCGTAAGATCCTCCTGCTCGCCGGGGCCTTCACCCACCAGCAGGATAGGGGCGCTCAGGTTTGAACCTCTTCCGATGACGACCCTTGATCTTGTTTTTGCCAGTTCACAGTTTCCGCAGCTCATGCATGCGCTAACAAAGCTGTCCCATTGTGCTTGATCCTTCATTCTTCCATCCTTTCAACAGAAAACACCCCTGCGCAGCAATGAATAAGCAAGCACTTATGCGGCATTGCGGCAGGTTTGTCCATCACCAGTAACAATTTGATCCTACCATAAAAGCCTGTTGGTGGAAAGCTTGAATTCGATGTATGAATCACTTTGCCTGCTGTTACAGCATTGAGCTGTTAAAGCTCTGAAAAATGAATTAGTGCTAAGGAATTTGTTCATTATTTCCGATAGATTTATAAAGAGGAATAATCAAGGATGAGATTTTTGCAAGGAGGCAAGAACCATGAAAATCAGCAATTCTTCCATTCAAATGGAGGCCGCCTCATATTCGGCAAGAAAGCAGTCTTCCGCCGAACAGTTGAACGTCTGGGGAAATGTCCCCCTCACCAATGAGCAGCCAAACACCTGGGTGTCCGTTGACCTTTCCGAGCAGGGTAAACAATTGGCCAGCAATATACAGGAAACAAACGCAGCAGATGATTCCCTTTATTTACTCTCCGAAAAAGATAGAGATAAATTAAAGCTATTATCAGATTTTATCTATGCGCTGACCGGGAAAAAAATTAAATTCGTCTTTCCAAAAGAACTAAGGATGCTGACGAATGCCGAGTATTCGCAGAGCCTCAGACCTGCTGCAAACCAAAGACAGGGTTGGGGTATTTCGTACCAGCGTTCTCAAAAAGTAGAAGAACGGGAGCATATGTCCTTTCACACCAGGGGTGTCGTTAAAACAGAGGACGGGCGTGAAATCAAGTTAGATCTAAAGCTGAATATGAGCCGTTCTTTTGTTTCACAAACCGATTTCTCCTTTAAGGCTGGAGACGCTGCAATCGATCCGCTGGTGGTGAATTTGAAGGGTTCAGGCGCATCCCTGGGCAGTAAGAGCTATGAATTTGACCTGGACGCAGATGGCAAGCTGGATCGTATCGCCTTTACCAACGGGGGCAGTGGTTTTCTGGCGCTGGATAAGAACAAAAACGGTATTGTGGACAACGGGAAGGAATTGTTTGGCCCCTCCATGGGGAATGGTTTTGCAGAATTAGCCTTGCATGACATGGACCAAAACGGGTGGATAGATGAAAATGATGACATCTACAAGGATCTGTCCATTTGGATGCGGGAGGATGGCGGAGAGCCAAAGCTTGTGGCATTGGGTCAGGCGGGTGTAGGCGCTATTTATCTGGGGCATGTTGAATCACAGTTTTCATTGAAGGATCCTGCCAATAATTCTCTTGGCGAAATCCGGCAATCCGGCATTTTCCTGTTTGAGAACGGCACAGCCGGAACCATACAGCATGTGGACCTTGCAATTTGACCAGTTTTGGTGTTTAGACAAGGTTCTTGTAATTCTGCGTCTACCCTTTGAACAGTGGTGATAGTTCGAGGCAGGAGAATAAAAGACCCATATAAGGATTGGCAATTACCTGAATTGTTTTGCCAATCCTTTTCTATGAACAAGGTCGATCAAAGCTGAATGTAAAGTTGTTATTTACGGGTGGAACAGAGCTGGCTAAAAAATTCGTTTTATTGATGGTATTTCGCCGTCCATTCCTGGAACGACAGATTCTCCTTACGCCTGGCCGACATGATGTCCTCCTGTGTGCTGTACTCATTATCAAGCCCGTTAAGATGAGCATCTTGCTCTAATGCGTTTTTTTGAAGCGAGTCATGATCCAAAAGCACATTTGCGATTTCAATCATTGTGGTATTTTCCTTGTTGGATTTCTTTTTCATATGATCCCTCTTTTCCGCAGATTTGGTCTTGTGCCGGGATAAACAGTCATAATTCTATTATGCTTAAAATCCTTTGATTCTATCCGGGAAAGCAGAGGTTTTGATGGGAAAAAACAGAACTCGACACTTCGAATGCAGTGGGGGGTTGTGTTGAAAAATTTATCATCTCAGCAGTGGCGCGCACACAAAAAACAGGCGGAATGCTCCTGCCTGTTTTTGATACTGAGCCGATGGTTATTCTCTTTTCTTTGCCCTTTTATTTATACATATCGTAATTGTTCTTTTCTTTTTGAACAAAAGCAGTGTTAATGCTGCTGATAAATTCGTCGTTGGTTTTTGTTTGCATCAGCCGGTTTACAATCATTTCTGTCACTTCGGCCGTACCCATGTTGCTCATAGCCTTGCGAATGGCCCAAATGGCTTCAAGCTCGCGCTGGCTAAGCAGCAGTTCTTCGCGGCGGGTGCCCGAGCGATTGATGTCCAGCGCGGGGAAAATACGTTTTTCAGACAGCTTTCTGTCAAGATGCAGTTCCATGTTGCCGGTTCCCTTGAACTCCTCATAAATAACATCATCCATACGGCTACCCGTGTCGATCAGGGCTGTAGCAATGATCGTGAGGCTTCCTCCGAACTCGATGTTTCTGGCTGAACCAAAGAAGCGTTTGGGTTTATGCAGAGCCCCCGGATCCAGACCTCCGGACAATGTCCTTCCCGTGGGAGGAATGGTAAGGTTATATGCCCTGGCAAGACGGGTGATGCTGTCGAGAAGGATGACTACATCCTTTTTCTGCTCTACGAGCCTTTGCGCCCTTTCCAGGACCATTTCAGCCACCTTGATGTGGTGTTCGGGCAGCTCGTCAAAGGTACTGTATATGACGTCGCCCTTGATGGAGCGTTGCATATCGGTAACTTCCTCGGGGCGCTCATCTATTAAAAGAACAATCAGTTCGATATCATTATATTTTTGGGTAATGGCGTTGGCGATTTTTTTCAGCAGAATGGTTTTACCTGCTTTGGGCGGTGATACGATTAAGCCTCTTTGCCCTTTGCCGATGGGAGCAATTAAATCGATTAAGCGGGGTGAAAGCTCTTTCGGTTCGGTTTCGAGGGTGATACGCTTATCCGGGAAAATGGGCGTCAGCTGCTCAAAAGGCCTGCGGCGCTGAGCTACATCGGGAGTATCTCCGTTTACAGACAAGACATATAAAAGTGCCTGGAACTTCTCGCCTTCTTTTTGAATTCTTCCTTTTCCAACGATTCGGTCGCCGGTTTTTAAATTGAAGCGCCTGATTTGGGACGGAGAAACATAAATATCGCGCGGACCAGATAAATAATTCTGGCCTCGGAGGAAGCCATAGCCATCGGGCAAAACCTCTAAAATGCCGCTGACGGGCTCATCACTTTCCAACCGTGAAAGGTCCTTGTTGTAGCCCGTTTTGTTGTTATCCCTGAAATCTTTGAAGCCCTCCGGCCTTTCTGCCTGCAGTTCCCTGTCTTCGGGGAGATTCCCAGGCAATGAGAATTCCTGTGAAATGATTTCCCTGCTTTGTTCCGGTAATGATGGGGCTTCTTCCTGACCAACAAACTGATCGGCAGTTTCTTCCTGGTTGACAATCGCGTCAGCAGCTTCTACCGTGTTCAAGCTTTCTTCCTTTTGATCCGGCTGCACCCGTGGGGAAACCTGCTTTTCTTCCTCACTGTCATTGTTTGCCGGGTGCCCCCTTCTGACTGCTTTTCTGATGACAGGCTCTCTGTATCGGGTGGTTCTGAACTCTGGTTTGGAGGGTTCCCTGGCAGGTTCCTCGGTTTTCTTTTCAGAAACCTCCGGTTCGCTCTGTTCGGAGACAGCCTGTTTTTCAGTTGCCTCTAAGTCTTTTATCTTTCTGGGTCTGCCCGGTCTTCTTTGTGCAGTATTCTGTGCAGGTTGTTCAACCTCTTCGGCCTTTCCTCCTGCAGCAATAATTTTTTCAACTAATTCCTGCTTTCTGTAACGGGTGACGCTCTTAACCCCCATTACTTTGGCAATATACCTTAAATCCTCCAGGCTTTTGCCTTGCAGTTTTATTTCTTCTTCCATGACACACCGCCTTGTTTTGTTTTCATCTTTGAAATATGAATCGATTGGTGTCTTTTTACTACCAATTAATTATCGATATAAATCTCTATGCATATTCCCGTGCTGCAGCCAACATGTGAAAATGGAGTTTCAGACCTGCGCCTGCCGCCCGATGAAGCCGGAAACAGCTTAAAAGCATGCTGAACCCATACATAAATCATATTAAAAATCTTTTACTTTGTGAATAATTTCCCTTGGTATTATTCATATCATTCATCAGAATTAACGCTCATATCACCTAAGAGTCTGATATTGAAGAGTATTCATTGCCAAAAGCCGGGTGTTAAAACCTGATGTTAACAAGTACCATGAAATAATCCCGTGCAATTTACCACACCACAATTGCTTACCCTGAAAGAGCATAGGCTAAACTTTTTTATTGTCGGCTGGGTAGTATCCATGATTATTCGGAAATCAGATGTATAATATTAAAAACCGCTGCTTTGGTGGATTTCTAATTATTATGAACAGAAAACCAATAAAGATACATCCATAGGAAATTGTTTACCTGTTATTTGGCATTTTTACTATAACAGTTCTGTAATCCTGCTGTCAAGGCCCATTATGAAAGTTTTACACCTGTTTTCTTTGGTTATTCATCAACAATATCCAGCTTCAGTCCGCTTTTTGCAGCGAATTGAATGACATTTTCCGGCACTTCAGTTTTGGATGCCTTCTTTCCCGTTTTGTCCGCCTTAAACAATTCAACCTGAAGATCCTTTCCCGTGCATTCACGAATGGTACGAATGGTGATGTCCATGTTTTCAGCACTGCTTAAAAATTCTTTCTGCTTGCCATCCTCATCCGAAAGCACAATCCATATGGTGTTTTCATCCTTCCAAACCGCTTTGGCCACACACAGATAAGTAAAAAGGGTCATATGCTTGTTTCTCATCAGTTGGTCCATAACCTTGTCCCATTCCTGGAATGGCTCACGGTTCAAGGCTTCAGCGTTGGCCTGGGGCTTCGTTTGCTGTTCTGCCGGTTTCGGGCATGTGCAGGACGGCGCATCCGCGGCTGTTGCAGGCATGGTTGCTGCAGTTGCTGGCCTGGCTGATATATGGCCTGCCGGAATTCCTTCTTCCAGCTTTCTTATCCGCTGTTCCAGAAGCTTCAGTTGATCGAGCAATTTATCTGTATCTCGGTTCAACTCTCTTTCGCATATTCTCAAAAACGCCATTTCAAGCAGTATCCTCGGGCTTGTGCTCCAACGGATCCCAGCTTCGAGATCGGATAATTCGCGCACCACCATCAACGCTTCGGCGACAGAAACCTTTCCAGCCAGAATTGGAACCCTGGTCCTTTCTTCTGCAGTCATGGACAGCAAAGGTTCAACACTGTTGCCAGCCTTATAAACGAGGATGTCCCTGAACATCTGTATCATCCCCTGCAGAAATTGTGCGGGATCCTTTCCGGCTGATATCAGCTGATCGATGGCTTCAACAGCCTCCTTGGATTTGCATTCGGTTAAAAAGCCTGCTGTGTCGAGTATCAGAAGGTTGGGTGCAACACCGATAATTTCATGAACGTCTTCGAGCTTAAGGGGATTCTTTCCAGTAGCAATGCATTGATCAAGAATGCTGATACCATCCCTCATAGCCCCTTCAGACAGAGATGCAATAAAATAAGCAGCCTCTTTTTCAAGGGTAACCCCCGCCTCCTGTGCTACAAACAGAAGCCTTTGGGCAATTCCATCGGGGGTGATTCTTCTGAAATCAAAGCGCTGGCATCGGGACAACACTGTTGCGGGAAGTTTGTGGGGCTCGGTAGTTGCCAATATGAACATGACATGCTGCGGAGGCTCCTCAAGGGTTTTCAAAAGGGCGTTGAAGGCCCCGGTTGAAAGCATGTGCACTTCGTCGATGATATAAACCTTTTTGCGCGCATGGGTAGGGGTGTAGACCACTTCATCAATAATGCCGCGGACATTCTCAACGCTGTTGTTTGAGGCAGCATCTATTTCAACAACATCCAATATGGTGCCATCCAGAATACCCTTGCATACTGTGCATTCATTACAGGGATTACCCTGTCTGGGCTGAAGGCAGTTTACAGCGCGTGCGAATATTTTAGCCAGGGTTGTTTTACCTGTTCCGCGGGTGCCGCTGAAAAGGTATGCATGGGTGGTATTCCCGGATATCACGATGTTTTTTAGCGTGTTGACGATATGCTGCTGTTCGATAACATCATTAAATTCCTGCGGCCTGTATTTGCGGTATAATGCCTGGTGCACCATGGAAAACACCTCATCTTCATTTCTTTAATAACTGCCTGGAGAGTTGTTTAAGGGTTACCACTCACCCAGCATCAGTGGCTGAAATGCCAAATGATCAGCTGAGACCAAATGGTAACGAACACCGTCCAGAACACCCTCAACGGCATTCTGACACTTCTTTCCGTGCAGGTGACCGTATATGCAAATATCAACATGAAATTGATTCAGAAGGTCTACAAAGCCTGTGGGCTTTCCTCTGGAGCCAAAGGGGGGATAATGCAGCATGGTGATGACTGCTCCGCTAAAGCTCCCGGTTTGCTGAAGCGAAAGCTTCAGCCGCTCCAGTTCCCTGTTATAAATCTTCTCGTCCTCGGACGTAAAGCCATCATCCCCCGGGCTTTTCCAACCCCGCGAGCCTGTTATGACCACATTGCCGAAAAAACACGCATCGTTCTGAAGAATGGAAATGCTTTTCAGGTTTTCCCGCTCCAGATACTCTTTCATCTTATTTTTTGTGGTCCACCAGTAATCATGGTTTCCCTTTGTGATGATCTTCCGTCCCGGAAGTGTTTCGATATATTGAAAGTCAGGGCTTGCGTCATTCAGATAGGTCACCCAGGATATGTCCCCGGGAAGCAGCACCAGGTCGTCAGAAGAAACGTTTTGCTGCCAGTTTTCCCGGATGCGGCGCATATAATCCTCCCACCCCGCACCAAAGACCTCCATCGGTTTATCCTCAGCCAGGGCAAGGTGTAAATCGGATATGGCAAAAATTCGCATTTTCACTCTTTCCCTTTTGGATCCATGATTGCAAACTTGATAATTCCCTCGACAGCCGTCTGTTCCTCTACCGAAGCCCGTACCTTCACCTTGCCGACGCCGCGTCGGTAAGCGGTAAACTCGGCCTCGAGCTTTAATGTATCCCCGGGAACCACCTGCCTTCTGATCTTCAGATCATCAATGCCGGTAAACAGAGGAACCTTGCCCTTGTTTTCCTTGAGCATCATCCCGGCCACGCAGGCTGTCTGCGCCAGGGCTTCAATCACCAGCACACCCGGCATCACGGGATAATCGGGGAAATGACCCTGAAAGAAGGGTTCATTTACCGTCACATTCTTGATCGCCACCGCACGGATGACAGGCTCCAATTCCAATTCCAGAACCTTGTCGATCAACAGAAAAGGGTATCGGTGCGGAATAATTTCCTTGATTTGCTTTAGATCCATTTGTTGTTTTTCCATGCTTCCAATCTCCCGTTTTTTTCTTGCCAGGCTTTACCAGCCGGATGCTGCTTCGAGGTTATTCCTGGCTCCAGTTGTGATAAATGTTTTGTACATCATCCAAATCCTCGAGCTTTTCAATCAGCTTCTCCATGTTTTCTGCCATTTCCTGATCCTTCAGCTCGGTCGTGGTCTGCGGAAGCATAGCCACCTCGGCCGTCTCAAAATGGTAGCCTTGCACCTCAAGCGCCTCAAGTACCTTTGAAAAATCGTCGGGTTCGGTGATAACCTCACAGTATTCATCTTCACTGATTACATCCAGAGCACCGGCTTCCAGTGCTGCCATCATCAGGTTGTCTTCGTCAAAACCCTTTGTTTTCTCTATGATGAACTGGCCTCTTTTGTCAAACATAAAGGATACACAACCATTGGTTCCCAGGTTGCCTCCGTATTTGTCAAAGACGTGGCGAACATCTCCTGCCGTACGGTTCCTGTTGTCTGTCAGCGTTTCAACAATGACTGCAACGCCGCCAGGCCCGTAGCCTTCATACAGGATTTCCTCATAATTGTCATTGCCTGTTTCGCCGGAAGCTTTTTTAATGCTTCTGGCAATATTGTCGTTGGGGACATTGTTTGCCTTCGCTTTGGCAATAATATCCTTCAGCCGTGCGTTTGCACTGGGATCAGGCCCGCCGGAGCGCACTGCAATGGCTATTTCTCTTCCCAGCTTTGTAAATACCTTACCTCTTTCGGCATCGGTTTTTCCCTTCTTGTGTTTGATATTTGCCCATTTGGAATGACCGGACATATTTTCCACCTCAATTTCAATTTACAATCCAATACTTATTTTCTCATTAACCCGGATAAATTTCAACTCAGATAATTTCCCTTTTCATCAAAATCCACATACTCTTTTGCAAGCCAAATGATTTTTGCCTGGCCGGCAGTGATTTCAGCCATTTCCTTTTCAAAATGCTCCATCTTTTCCGGTTCAATAAAAAGCTGCAGCTCAACAACCTCTGAAAAATTTGTCCCGGCGACGGCAGTTCCGTCTGCAGCCAATACATTTTGTACTTTTCCGTAAAGGGAATAGTCCAGCTGTACTGTTGCTTTCATGCATTGCTTTCGCAGGAGGATTCCTGCGTCATCAAGCCCGACTGCTGCTGCCTTTCCATAGGCCCGTACCAGGCCGGAAGCACCTAGCAGAATCCCGCCGAAATATCGGATCACCACCACCAGAACATTGGTAAGCTCCTTTTTCCGTATGGCTTCCAAAATGGGCAGCCCGGCTGTCCCCGAGGGTTCCCCGTCATCTCCAAACCTTTGTGCCGTGGTTTCCGATTCAATAATATAGGCATAACAATGGTGCCTTGCGTCCCAGTACTTCTTTTTCAGCTCAGAAAGATAGCTTTGCACCTGGCCTTCGCTGTGGACCGGATAAACCTGTGCCAGAAAGCGGGAACGCTTTTCTTCATATTCACCACTACCAGTTTTCAGGACTGTACGGTAACAGGTTTGCATTCCCCTCTCCTTTCATGGCATGGCATTAGCGATCTTATCCCTTAAGAGCAACCAATCATAAAAATAAATGATGGCGCAGGCCATCATTTATTCTATCAAAAACTGTTATGGGTTACAACATTCTTGTCTTGCGTAAAGCTTCGTAAAATATATATGCCTGCTTCTCTCTGATCTGTTTTTAAAGTTCTTATCGCCCGTGCATAATGGTTGGACTTCGAGGCCAAAAAGGCCTCCCGTGCTTTTTTACAGGCCTGTTCCAGAGAGTCGGCTTTATTTATGATTCCATTTTATCGGGGCGCTTTATCAGTTCTCCCGTGATTTTCGTGATAAACATTTCAACTGGCTATTGATATTAATTCCCTGTATTTTATGAAGGATACATGTAATAATGAACGATCCTGACTATAGGTTATTTTTTCCATGGCGTCCTCTATTGAAAAGAAACCTGCCTGAAGGAATTTCACCGGCTCGCCTATAGAAAAGCTTTCGTCGGGAGCCATCATGATGAACCAGGTGATCCGGTTACAAACAGGTTGCTGCCTGGTTACGGAAAAGAATTCATAATTTGTTCTTCCTGCTGCGGAAATAATCGTTGCGTCAATTCCGCCTTCTTCCTTTACCCTTTTAAGCGCTACTTCGCTTTGCAATTCACCATTTTTAATCACCCCTTTTGGAAAAACCCATTCTCCTTTTTCATTCTGCAAAAGAAACACTTTACTGCCGGAGAAAACGACTCCTCCTGCACAATTACGTAAAAGCATATCCATTACCCCTTTCAGTTTATTATTTTAACGGTTTCCCGTATTATTCCAGCTTTGCAAGGAACAGCAGCCACTGGTAATAAAAAAGGCACATTTATGAAATAATCAATGATTCCAGCTGCGTGCCTTTTCCAATACAAGATCATATGAAGTTATGTGTAACATATATAAAAAGGAGGAACAAAAATGAAAATAATTCATATTAGTTTAATACCCGCTTTCAAGTCTTTTAATCAAAAAAGTTATTTTTATTTTGTTGATATAGGTTTGTCAGCTCAATCATCTGGTTGGTCTGCTTTTCGTTCATATTTCCAAACTGAGGCATGGTTTCTGACAGGTTCTTTTTTGAATAAACATCAATGATGTGCAAATCTTTGTCGGTAAGCTTCACTTTCTTGTTCTTCACAAAATTCAACTCCTTTGCTACAAGGAAGAAGTAAAACAAGTGTATACACAAACCACATATTTAAAGAGAGATTTCCTGCTCTCGTACTTCTATTTTAACACAGAATCAGATTTTTACTACTCTAAAATGATTTTTTATTTAATTTTCTGGACTAATTATTTCCCGTGTGTTAACTTTACTGAAGAAAAACCTTCTGTCACAATGAGGAGCCGTTTCCGGCTCCTCGTTTATTTCAATCTGAAAGGTATATGGTGTTAACGATTTTAATAAGAACGAGCTTAAAATTCCGGTTCAATTAACCCATAATGTCCGTCCTTACGCTTGTAAACCACGTTTACTTCCTCTGTTTCAGCATTGGAGAATACAAAAAAGCTGTGACCGAGCAGGTTCATCTGCAAAATTGCCTCTTCAACATCCATGGGCTTAATCGCAAACCTTTTGCTTTTCATAATTTTATAGTTTTTCTCTTCTTCAATGGGTTCCTCGATGAGGAAATTGTCTGGCACCACACTTTCCTGATGGATTCGCTTGCCCAGTTTTGTTTTATTTTTTCTGATTTGACGCTCGAGCTTGTCTATTACTGCATCAACAGAAGCATACATATCGTCGGTTGTTTCTTCCGCTCTAATGAAAATCCCCTTTGACACAATGGTAACTTCCAGAATGTGGCGGTTCTTTTCAATTGTAAAGGTTAAATGGCATTCGGTATCGGGTTTAAAAAATTTCTCAATTTTGCTCAGTTTTTTGATGGCTTGTTGCCTTAAAGCTTCAGAAACCTCTGTGTTTTTCCCGTTGACGATGTACTTCATCTTAACATCCCCTTTCAGTTTATCACAGCCCCACGCTTGCTGAAGGGACCCGGTTTCAGGAAAACCTTCATCAAACATGGTTCTGTCTTCCTGATTCTATTTTACCACATTTTTACCCCATTTTAACCATCATAAACACACATCTGGTTTCCTGATTCATAAACTGCCCATTTCGACGGATATGAAAGCTTTGAACCGCGGCGAACTATTCACATTTCATATCCACATAAAACACACCCAGCGAAGAATCAAGGGCTTCCAGCCTGGGGATAATGTGGATAAAGTTGTGCATAACCTGCTATTATTCGATTTTTGGCTGTGGATAAGTTATTCACAGGTTACAGAAAAGTTAAAAAACCGACATTCGAAAATGTCGGTTTATCAAGCAAATAGACCTTTTCTGTCAATATTTCTCTTCTAGTGTGCATTCACTCTTTCCGCACCATTGCTCTGGAGGATGTTCCTGATGTCATCCACCTTCTCCTGGTCTGTTTTCATTGTAAACACAACCTTGCCGCTTTTGACATCGGACTCATACCTTTTGCTTTCTTCCTCAGGTATACCTAAATCCACAAGCCCGCCGATAATGCCGCCGGTTGCTGCTCCGCCGATCAGGCCTGTGATTGGGCCCGCTGCGGCAATGATTCCAAGGCCGGGGATAGCTACCAATCCGGCACCGATTAACAGGCCGGCAAGCCCGCCGATAATCCCCCCGGTAACAGCACCATTGGAAATGTTATCATTCACCATTCCCATTCCGTCTGTTGATTCGACCTGATCTCCGTTTTTCACCAGTATGGAAATATCATCTGTCCGAAGACCCCGTTCCTTTATCTCCCTGGCCGCTTTTTCCGCAAAATCCATCCTGTCAAAAACTCCTACTACGGTTACAGACATAAAAGCTCTCCTTTCAATTTTCTCCCTGCTTGTGAAACAGGAAAAAAAAACTATATATGCCGATGACTCAACATATATAGTATGTCTATATCTGAAAACGATTATTCTTTTATGAAAGCCGTTGTTTGTATTGGTTTTTCGGGCGTTCCTTAATCGCCGAGAAGATCCCTCAGAACATCATTTTTAACGTTAAAATCACAAATGGCCTGCAGCACTTCCTGTTTTCTGCTTACTACATTTATTTCGGTATCGATCATATCTCTGCGGCTGATGACACCCGCATTCAATTTCGTTTTCAGGGTGTTTAGCCTGCTGTTTTCCAGATCCAGCTTCTTATTGGCCAGCTCCAGCGCATCCAGGGCAGTCAGCAGGTCATTGTGGGCATTGCGGATGGAAACCTCCAGGTTGGTTTTTGCATCATACAGTGCTTTTTGCGCCGCTTCAACCTCATAAACCTTTTTGTCATAATAGTCGTTACCTGGTTTAAGCCTTTCGGCGGTAAGATCCAGCTTCATCTGCGCGTACTCAATTGCTTTTTCTTTGCTGTATACGCTGGTATCAGCTGCAATAGCCTTATCGATGGCATTGTTCAGGTTAAAAAAGCCCAGAACATAGTGGGTGCCTACCTTATCCAGTTTATAATCAAAGGCAATTTGGTTTTCATCGCCCAAATCCACATGAAGCCTTTGCTTGATGTCCAGAATATTGGATTTCAGCTGCGTCTGCGCCTTAACCAAATCCAGCTTATCCACAGATATGGCCAAATCTTCATTAATAATATCTGCTTCAGCGATCAGACCCTCCTGATACTGAATTTTATCAATTTTCAGCTTCTCTTCGGCCAGCTCCAGTTTCTGCTCTTTCAGCGTAACGCTATCCCGGGCCAGCAACACACGCATCATTTCCTGGTAAACCTCAGCCTTGATCACCCTTTCATTGTCGGCTTTCTGGCGCCGGGCTGTTTCGATCGCGGTTTCGGCTTCAAGCGGTGTTACTTCGCGTAAAATACTATTTTCCACGATCTGTTGTAACGTCCCCCCGATAAAGCCCTTATCTCGAGCATCTTCTTTTGCTTTTTCCAAAGCGCTTTCCTTTGCCCGGATGTTGGAATCATCCAGCGAAGGCTGTATGGAATTCTGCACGGCAGTCTCCAGTGCCGATTCATATGTAAACCTTGTAATGGTTTCTTCTGCAAAAACCAGCACACTGCAAGAGAAGACAAGCAGCAGCACAAAAAATAAAACTCGTTTCATAACGTTACTCCTCTCTGGCCTAGTAGCCGGGGCCAATGGAAATTGCACGGCTGAATTGATCCTTCTTTATCAGCGTGGTGATCATGTTCATGTTAACAGCGGTCTCAAGCTGATTGATGCCGTCTTGAAGCTGCTCTACATAGGAAACGGGAATAAGTCCCGCTCTATACTGATTCTCAACGGTTTCCAGCTGATTTTTCAGCTTTACCAGCTCTAGCTTGGTGATCTCCAGATCCAGATAACATATCTGCAAATCCTGCCAGGCTTTCCGTATTTCCTTCTCAATGGCTCTTTTTTGCTCGGACAGCTGCAGTTCCAGATCTTCAAGCTCTGTCAAAGCATCGGTATAGTCTTCCCGGGTCTGCATATCCGTCAGGTGGACATTTTTATGCTGGTAAATCCCAAGTCGCATGTTCACCATCTGCTTTTGCCGGTTGATTTCCCAAATTTCCTTTCTGTTCTTCAATGCATCGGCGACGGCCTGATCCTCTGAAATAGTGATCCGGTTTGTAGCAACAAATGGGGTTCCTATCATATCATACCGGAAATCCAGCTTCAGCCCGGCCATCTGATTGAATTGCCGATGCATGTTCTCAAAGTCTCTGTCAGCCTTAACAATGGCTTGCTCATACGTTTCAACCTCCAGCCTGGCACCCTCCAGATCAAGGGCAGTGATCAACCCATTATTATATCGGGTCTCTTCCCTTGCCAGCACTTTTTGCGCCTGTTCCAGTGATTTTTGGGACAAGAGCTTGTTCCGATATGTACCATACAAGCCTGAATACAGATTGTCTGTCACATTTGCCAATTGATTTTCCACAACGCCAATTGTTTTTTCCAGTTTCTCCACTTCAAAACGCATCATTTCAGGGTAATACTCCTTGGCTAGACGCAGCTGTACCTGGGCTGGAAATTCATAATAGTAAGTATCTTCTTCATCGGTATAAGGG
>JAGOJH010000135.1 GCA_017995215.1 Thermoclostridium sp. | reverse complement strand
AAGTGGGTCACCCATTTTACTGAGCCTGTCAAGGCGATTATCTTCGGCAAAAAAATTTATCTGTTTCATAGGTATATTATATCATATTTGGGCGAATATTGCATGAGGTTTTTAGAGATGCCCATAAGATATTGAAATTATTAAGGTAAAAAGTTGATTGAAATAAATTTATTACTGATTTTCAACAAATTAAACGAAGATTTTTTGTTTAAACTTCCAATTAATTTGATATATTATTCTTATAAGGTTATTCTACTGCAATATTTACACTTGTGCAAGCCTTTTCAGAATACTCATTCCGACATCACTGATGGTGGTTTGTCCTCCTTCGATGGTTTTCGGCTTCGTAATGATTATTCAAAGAAGAACCTTGTTGAACTAAGGAGAATAAAGATGGATCTTGCTCAAAAACAAAATATCAGCCCTTATATCGATTATTTTTTCCTGGACAGGAAGGATTTGATTCTGAACAGCTTCAGGTATGGCAATATGCATCACTATAAAAATACCATTCAGGAATTTTTTAATCTCTTGGATGTTGTTAAAGATTTTACCGTTGAGGACACGAAGAGGGTTGTCGTTGAGTTTTCACTGGTGATCAGCAACATCGCCTTTCATCTTGGAACCTCCCTGGAGAACGAGCTATCAAGATATTACAATCATGGAAGCCCCGTTATTCCTCAAAACCATGTGGAGTGGCTGAAGAAATCCATCACCTTTGTCTTTGACTCCCTTTACAACAAGCTATACATGAACCGTCAGGACAAGAACAAAGAGCAGGTGTACTGGATTAAGTCTTACATAGAAAGCCATTTGGACGAAACCATTTCTCTGAGTTATTTCGAAGAAACCTGTTTTCTTTGCAAGGAGTATTTGCTGAAGCTTTTCAAGAATGAGTTTGGCTATACCATATATGAGTATGCCCTTAAAATGAGAATGGAGCGAGCCCGTGAGCTTCTGGTCAGCAGCGAAACCGATATCAAGGAGATCACCGGCCAGGTTGGTTACAACGACACCAACTACTTCTGCAAGGCTTTCAAGCAATACTTCGGCCTTTCCCCGTCAAAATTCCGGAAATTCCACACAACCTGATTAACACCGGGTTTACATCGGGGACAGGTACCTGTGTAAATCCATGAAGCTTTAAACAGATACCTGTCCCCGATGTGAATCGTTTATTTTTCATAGCGGATGGTTTTGCCGCTGGCTGCTGTTGCACTTGTGATATTGTTCAACAGAATCTTCGTGTTGAGGGTATAGTCCTCCCCATCTTTCCCGCGTCTGTTTCCTTGCAGATCAATTTCAACATAGTATCTGCCGTTTTCAAAGCTGATGGTAAACGGGGCGTTTTCCTCGCTGATGGTAAACTGGGTATCATCTGTAAAAAAAGCCTCGCTTTTTTCTGTTCCTGCATTTTTATGTTTTAGTATGTTTTTATCTGTATCGGTATCGGTATAGATATAGATATACTGGCGATCCGAAGTATCTGTATCCGGGTCAATTGTCACAATCTCGATATACTTTACATTACGCAGTTCCCTGGAAATAAAGTCTATTGCATTTCCCAGGTTGGATTGCAGCTGGTATTGGTCTCCACTTCGCTGTGAGGATTTATTGATAAAATCGAAAAAAGAATAAACCACCCCGATGACAATCACCATTAAAGCGAGCACGACTAAAAGCTCCATCAGGGTTAGTCCGGAATTTGAAGAAGGATGGAGCCTGTTTCCAGATAAGAGGTTGCCCATGGTGTTAATGTCATTATCACGATGGAACCTTTTAATCCGGGATGAATACCTTTGCTTTTGTCTTGCTTCCTCGATGATCATACTCTTCTACCTTTTCAACAATTTTTCCAACCACATCGAACTCTTCTGTCCCGAATTTTATGGTTATGGTAGCATTATTTACGGTAACCCCATCTGCACTATCTCCCGGTGTAACAATTCTTTTTTCCAGTTCTGTTTGGACCGTATAAACCTTTGAGCTTTTGTCACCCGACTCATAAACCTGTTTAAAGCCTAAAATGAGGCCTGGGAGAATCACAGCGCCGACGAGGGCAAGGATGAACATAGAGACAAGGATTTCGGCGATGGACATTGCTTTTTCGTCCTTTAGCTGCTGAAGAAAACATTTCATCACACACTCATCCCCCTTCCTATTGCCACTGGCCGATGGTGTATGTGGTTACGGGTTCTGTAGTGCCTCCGCCACCGGAGCCGGAAATAAAGTTTTCATTAACTACCATTTTTTCAAAAGTAAAATCGCCTTTATTTAACTCGATAGTATTAGCTACTATAGAACCAGTAAAGATATGGTTATTAAAGCTGTATTGTACTTTCCCATCGGGTACATAAATAATCGTTTTCGTAAGCGAAGAAGAATCACCATTAAAAACTACTTCATTTCCATTGGAGAATATTCCCCCCTGAAAAACCAGGTTGTTTCCGTTAAAAACCATATTTGTATTTTGACTTGCGAATAACATAGCTGACATGTTTACATTATTACCAACAGAAAATTCATTGCCCATATAGTAAATATTAATCAAGTCAGAAATACCTGGTTCGTTATAAAATGGATAATTTATTAATGCAGATTGTCCAACTGCTAACTTATTCAAAATGAATATACGAACAACTCCTTTTTTCCCTTCTCCCCTTGTAATATTAATATTACCGCAAGTAAACTGTCTCGTTATAATATTTATATCATTATCCCCAAGAGCGATTGTAAGAGTACCGTTAATAACTGTCGGACCATTATTATTCAAGTCTTCATCAATATACAAAAACACTGAACCTGCTCCACCAGTTGTACTGATTGTATTAGTCCCAGAAAAATCTAGCTTTTTTACACGAATAACTCTATCAACGCTCGTGTTAAATACCAAGTGACTTTCTTGAGCATATATTCCATTATTGTCTGAATAATACCTGTTCTCACTAAATGTATGTGTTGAGTTACTAATATTTAATAATAAATTATCCTGCGTGAGCGTCGTATACGCGGGTGAAGGTGAAGGAGAAGGAATAACTACTGCTGATAAATCTGGTTTCTCAGGTAAATTAACTTCTTTGTTATAATCTTGTATATCTCCGTATGACGTAACAGGGCCATTAACAACTGCATTAGGTCTTATTGCACCACCATTAGCTGAATAAATAATACTATTCAGTACCATCCCCGGTCCCGTTCCTTCTGTTGTCTCAACCCCAATATTCACCGACACGGTTCTGAATATACTGTCCACTTCACCCTTTGAAGAAATAATTAAAGAATCATCTGAGGATTTCTCGATAGTAATCTCAATATTTTCATCATCGTCCAGCGTAATGGAGTCGCTGTTTAGCGAAACGGAGTTACTGGATATTTCATCGCCCGTACCCATTATACCTAATAAAGTAGTCATCGCATCAGGATTTTTCTCAATAAAAGAAACCATAGCATTTGCCCCGGATCGCGCCAAGTAATAAGCCTGAACTCGCTTTTCCTGGATTTCAGCCTGCTTAATGCTGGCCGAACCGAATGTCAGCGCAGTCACACTGAAAATAACCACGATGATCAACACCGCCAGAACCATTGGAAGCGTCGAGCCCTTGTTACTGATCCATCTCTTTTGCATGAAGCTCACCTCCCCCAAGTAAGCAATCGTTTCTCGAAATGCCTAAAACCCCGGCTTCACTTCGTATTTTTCAACAAAACACGCGTCGGGGGTATTCTCAAAATATCTTCAAACAATGGCTGAGTTCCTGAGCAATCAAATCATTACACGCAATAACTCCTGCAATGAACTTATACCCTTTTTTACCTTGATTAAACCATCCATTCGCATGGTGATCATCCCACTGTCAACAGCATGCTTCAGCAGATCATTTGCAGAGGCATCCGTCATTATCATCCTTTGAATGGTTTCATCCACCCTCATGAACTCGTAAATGCCAACACGGCCCTTGTAACCGGTTTGATTGCACAACATACAGCCTCTGGGCTGATATAGCGTCACTTCGTGCTCATGATCCTCAAGGGGCAAATCCGGTACTGTTTTCATCACTTCATCCCGCGTAAGCACATAGGGTTTTTTACAGTTCGGACAAAGTATGCGCATCAGCCTCTGTGCAACCACTCCTGCCAAAGCAGATGAGGTAAGGTATTTTTCGACGCCCATGTCGCCAAGCCTGGAAACCGCGCCCACGGCATCATTCGTATGTAATGTGGACAGCACCAGATGCCCGGTTAAAGCGGACTCAACCGCAATTTTTGCCGTCTCAAAGTCGCGAATTTCCCCGACCATGATAATGTCCGGATCGCTTCGCAGGATGGATCTCAGCCCTGAAGCAAAGCTCATGCCGGCCTTTGCGTTCATCTGAATCTGGTTCAGCCCTTCCATTCTTCGTTCAATCGGGTCTTCGAGGGTGATGATGTTCTTGTCCACCGAGTTCAGCTTTGCCAGCGAAGCATACAGGGTGGTGCTCTTTCCGCTTCCTGTGGGCCCGGTGATCAGAATAAAGCCATAGGGCTTCTGAATGGTCTCGATGTAGCTTTTCAAATGGGTTTCCGGAAAGCCCAGCTCGCTAAGAGTAATTAACCGGCTGCTGCGGTTCAGAAGACGCAATGTCAGTTTTTCACCATAAGCAGAAGGCAGTGAAGCAACACGCACATCGATTGTTTTGCCCTCAATTTTCAAGGTGATCCGGCCATCCTGAGGAATGCGCCGTTCTGCAATATTCATTCCGGCAAGCACCTTGATGCGGGAGGTTAATGTGGCAACCGATCGGCTGGGCTGCTGCATGATTTCATGCAAAACACCGTCAATCCTGAACCTTACCCGCAGCATCACTTCCTGCGGCTCGATATGGATATCGCTGGCACCTGCCTCGACGGCAAGGTTAAAAATCTGGTTTGCAAGCTGTACGGCAGGCTTTTCATCTTCCTGGGTATCCTCTTCCGGTTTGGCCTCGCTTATACTTTCCTTTTCCTGATCCACCACGCTGTCCTGGGTATATTTCTTGATCGCGTTCATCAGTTCCTTGTCGGGCACAACCACAGGCTGAATTTCATAGCCTGTCAGTATCCGCAAATCATCAAGCGCCATCAGGTCGTTGGGGTTCATCAAAGCAACCTGAAGCCTGTTCTGATCAAAGCCTATGGCAAGCGCCTTGTACTTCGCCGAAGCTTCGTGAGAGATCAGGCTCATCGCCTTTATATCAATGGGATGGTTGCTGAGCGTGAAAAAAGCCGAGCCGGATTTCATGGCCATGGCATAGGCAATGTCTTCCTGTGTGCAAAAGCCCATATCCACAAGAACCTGGCCCAGCATCCCCTTTCGCCCCTGCTCTACCAGAATTTTTTGCTGCTCAAGGGCTTCTTCCAATTGCCCTTCTGTTATTTTACCCAGCTTAATCAGCTGGTCTCCAAGAAAACTTCTTTGTTGCTGTGCCAACGCCGTACTCCTTTGTTCATAATATTTTACTATCAGAACTAAGACCGTTCTTCACTCGTTATACCTTTATGCCTTCTGAACAGCAAGAGGACCATCTGTTACACTCCTTCCACAAGCGAACGGAACGCCCCAAAAAGACCTGTACACCAAACTGCCTCTTGATTGATAATCGTGATTAGTTCTCTGCTTTCTTTGCCGCAGCTTCGGTAGAATCTTTGTAAAACAGGTTGATTTTCATGCTGATATTCAACCCCACTCCGCTGCCGGAAAGATCCACATCATCTACCCGCACAAGCCTTTCCCCGTATAACATGTCGGAAAGGAACTTCAGTGTGCTCACATAATTGCCATACAGAGATAGCTGCACAGGCATGACCGAATAGCCCTCTTCAACGGTATGTTCGTTAAAGGAAATATCTGTCAGTTTCAGGGAAGCGTCCGCGGAAGCCTGTTGAACCCAAACTACAAATTGGTTTTGCTCCGGCTGATCGGGAATCATCTTCTGAAGCTGTAGCAATTTGGTTTCATACTCTGATGAGCGGGCTTCTGCATCCCGCATTTTCTTCAGAAGCACCTGTTGTTCTTCGATGATAGCCTCTATACGATATATTTCGGCGGATTGCTTCCGGATCAAAAGCCCTTCCCTGACGATCAAGTATCCAAATACCACAGTAACCAGCATAAAGGCGATCATCAGCAATACCTGCAGGTTGTTCTTTTTTTTCATTCTGCCACCTCCTCGAATAATTGAAATGGCTTAAGCTCCTTTATGTCAGCATTCACTTCAAATACAACCGAACTGCCAGCCTCTCCGCCGGCTCTTGCGTATAGCAGGTCCAGCCCGGAAAAAAGCTCAAGCGCCTTCATCCGAACCATCCACTCAGACAAAAGTGTCCCTGACTGGGCGCTCCCCTGAAAATTGAAGTGGAGCTGTTCCTTGCCGGGTTCAACAGCTATTGAAGAGAGCTGTACCC
>JAGOJH010000134.1 GCA_017995215.1 Thermoclostridium sp. | reverse complement strand
CCGTGGACAACGATGGAGCCAAATTTACACAGACTAAAACCTACAGCTGCGGCCAGACTTCTACATGGCATATATGAGTGGAGCGCTCAGGCTCCATCCCCATTTTTGAACGTGGATTTGCTGAATCCACTATAAGGTTAGGAACTTCTCATAGGCCTCTCTCTGCGTTTTATCAGATACATGCGCATATCGCAGAGTCGTTTTAATATCGTTATGCCTTAATATTTTTTGAACTATTCTAATATCTGCGCCTTTTGATATCATAATCGTTGCCGGAGTATGGCGTGCAAAACAATGAACACCTCCTGGCTTTGAGATTCCTGCTTTATTCTTATATTGGACGAAAATGCGATGGATATCTCTCCGATCCCATCGCTTTCCATATACCGTATAGAATAAGGGCTGACCATCTTCAAACTGCAACAGAGGTCTCATTGCCAAGTATTGCCTCAAAGTTCTAACACACTCATCCTTGAGGAAGACAACACCATCTTTGCCTCCTTTTCCCTCTCTGATTCTAATAGTCTGTGCTTTAATATCCAGATCAGGCAGATCCAGGTTACACAACTCAGAGGCCCTCAGGCAGCCGTAGAAGAGGGTTTTAAGCATTGCCAAATGCTTAAGGTTCTTGCAGCACAGGTGGATCCATGTTAAAATCAAAAACACGGCCAGTTCGCAATATCCTGGTCGGCCTGAAATGTTTTTTCAAGCCAATCAAAACTACGGAGGTTACCATGAACAAAAAGGTTCTTTTTATCGTTCAGGCAGCGATCATTGCTGCGCTTTACACTGTCTTAACCATGCTTTTTCTTCCTATCAGCTTCGGCCACAACATTTTTCAAATCAGGGTTTCTGAAGTGCTCACAATACTCCCGGCTTTCATACCAGCATCCATCCCAGGTTTGTTTATTGGCTGTATTGTATCCAATTTGCTTGGAGGCTTTGGCCCCATTGATATCATTTTTGGAAGCCTTGCAACACTGCTTGCGGCAATTGCCTCCCGGGGCCTCAGAAAATATCCTGCTCTTGTCCCGCTGCCTCCGCTGGTTTTTAATGCGTTCATAGTAGGTACCTACCTGAAATATTTATACTTGATGGATGTACCTCTTGCGGTGAGCATCGGGTGGGTTGCACTGGGTCAGTTTGTATCCTGCTATATGATTGGGCTGCCGCTGTTGATAATCCTAAGAAGAAAAAAGGTGTTTCCCCAGGAGTAACATCACCTCTTTTCGTGTTTTTGGCTCTAATTCTTTTACTACCTGTTTTATCTGCCCTATAGAGGGTAAAAAATGAAAGGTTGGTTTTCTGATATTGGGATTGAATTCAAGAAAACAAAAAAGTACGAGAAACTGAATCTTTGTCATTATCATTATTTATGAAAACTAATTAACAAGGCAGGTATTGCACATGCGATTGGTAGCCATTCAGGATATCTCCGGAGAAGAAATACTCGCACAGCCTATATACGATATAGACGGCCGTAAACTGTTGAGTCAGGGCATCCGATTAAAACCCGCTTACATTGAAAAGCTTCACGATAAGGGAATTTTCAGTATTTATGTGAACGATACGATATCAGAGGGGATAGAAATCGATGATACTCTTTGCCTGGAAACCAGAATCCGGGCAAAGCAGATGGTCAGCCAGGAGATGAACCGTTTTGCCAGAACGAAGGAAATCCGTGTTCAGGAACTGTCCAAAATGGTGAACGAGCTTGTGGACGAATTGCTTTCATCCCGGAATGAATTGATTAATTTAAAGGATGTCAGGCTGCAGGATGAGTTTTTATTCGCACATTCGGTCAATGTTTGCGCACTTTCCATTATGCTGGCATCTAAAGTGGGTTACACGAAAGATAAGGTTAAAAGCATCGGTCTGGGAGCTCTTTTACATGATTTTGGAAAGGTCATCATTCCGCCCTCGCTGCTGCAGAAGGAATCGAATCTCAGCCCGGAAGAGGTGCTTGAGCTCAAGAGACACACGCTATATGGCTACAATATTTTAAAGGATGACCCCACTATCAACCCCACTGTGAAAATTGCCGTATTGATGCATCATGAAAATCTTGACAGTTCTGGCTATCCATTGGGGATATCCGGGGATAAAATACATTATTCTGCACGTATTGTGGCGATCTGTAACCTTTTTGACAACATCACCAGCGACAAAAGGCTCAAACTGACTTATGGCACCGCGGATGCTGTAGAGCAGCTGTCTTGCTCTGTTGGAACCATTCTGGACAAATCCTTCACGGACGAGTTTCTTGGCATGATCCCCATTTTCCCCAAAGGGACACTGGTGCTGCTGAGTAACGGCCTTATTGGCATTGTCATTGAAAATAATTCTAAAAGCCTTACCCGCCCAATTATCAGGCTCTTATACAACCCAAAAAGCAAAACACGTTATGATAAAAACTATATTGTGGATCTGATGAAAGAGCTTTCTCTGAAAATTCTGCGGGAAATCCGTGTTCCATCCAGTGATTTAACAGAATAATACATCTTCACGCTGACCAGCAGGAACAGTTCTTTAATTTAATAACCAAAAGGGACAGACTTCTTCGCTTAATTTTGCCAAGGTATCTGTCCCTTTTACTTGCTCAACTTGTCTGTTTCACTTTTGTCTGCCAGGTTTTAACGCCCTCTGTCAGCCCTACTTCTCTTAGTAGCTCATTCCAGCCTTCAACACTTCCATTTCCTCTGGGATCATGGAATGCTTCTTTGCGGGAAGGATCTCGTACAGGGCTTTTTCAAAGTTCTCCAGCGATACAATCTGCCTTTCCGCGATTAGCTTGCCCAGCAGGTAAATGTTGGCATAAGCCTTGTTCCCGATATCCGATGCCAGTTTGGTGGCTGGAATGCGGAAGGATTTGATATCATCGCGGTGTATATCTCTGTCGATGATTGAGCTGTCGATAATGACGATTCCGCCTTTCACAACCCAGCTTTCGAACTTATCAAGAGACGGCTTGTTCATTACGATAAGAGCGTTGCAGCTGTTAAGAACCGGAGAGTCTACGGGGCTGTCTGAAATAACAACGCTGCTGTTCGCCGTACCGCCGCGCATTTCCGGGCCATAGGAAGGAAGCCATGAAACCTGCTTCCCGTCATGCATTCCTGCCTGGGCCAAAAGCCTGCCGGCCGATAATATTCCCTGCCCGCCAAAACCGGCGAGGATTACTTCATGTGTCATTGCATCATACCTCCAAGTTTTCACCTTTGAATACGCCCAGGGGATAATGATGGATCAGTTCATTACTAATCCTGTTCAGGGATTCAACCGGACTTAGCCCCCAGTTTGTCGGGCATGTGGACAACAGCTCTACCATGGAAAAGCCCTTCCCTGCCAATTGAACCCTGAAGGCCTTTTTAACGGCTTCCTTTGCCTTTTTGATGTGCTTCACATCCTGCAACGACGCCCTTTCAATATATGCGGGGCCATCGAGGGTTGCCAGCATTTCACTAACCCGAATCGGGAAACCGTGCAGGTCTGAAATACGGCCATAGGGTGTGGTTGTGGAATACTGGTTCAGCAAGGTAGTCGGAGCCATTTGCCCTGAAGTCATTCCATAAATCGTATTATTGATAAAGATTACAGTTATTTTTTCGCCTCTGGCTGCCGCGTGTACGATTTCAGCCGTACCGATGGCCGCCAAATCTCCATCTCCCTGATATGTGAACACGACACTATCCGGTTTGCTTCGCTTGACACCGGTTGCAACCGCCGGAGCACGCCCGTGCGGGGACTGGATCATATCACAGTTAAAATAATCATAGCTGTTGTATGAACAGCCCACAGAGGCTATTCCAATGGTTTTACCCTCGATTCCAAGCTCATCCAGCGCTTCGGCAACAAGGCGATGGGCAATACCGTGGGTACAGCCGGGGCAATAATGCATGGATTTATCCTTTAAGGCTTTTGGTTTTTGAAAGATAATTGCCATAATATCAATCCTTTCATCCTGCGTGAGGTTTCAGGAGGGTTTCCTTTACAAAACCCGTTTATAATACTTCATTGGGTTTACACCGCCGTTTATAGCAGTGGTTTATCCGTGTTGCTGCTTGATTTCTCTGAGCTTGGCAAGAATGTCATCCCTCACTGGAACCATTCCGCCCATACGGCCATGGAAATATACTGGTTTCCTGCCCTGAACAGCCAGCATGACATCCTCTATCATCTGTCCGGCGCTCATTTCAACTGTCAGGAAAGCCTTTGCCCTGTCTATCACTTTTTCAAAGGCCTGGGTTGGGAATGGCCATACGGTAATGGGCCGAATCAGGCCAACCTTCATGCCTTCCTGCTTTGCAAGCTCGATGACGCTCTTTGCAATTCTGGCAACGGTACCATAGGCAACGATGAACAGATCGGCATCTTCGGCATTGAACAGCTCATACCGGCATTCCTTTTCTGTAATAATCCTGTATTTATCCTGCAGGTTCTGGTTCATTTTCTCCAGAACCGCCGGGCTTAAGTGAATGGAGGTGATAACGTTCTGCTCGCGCTCAAAGCCATGGCCAACGGTTGCCCACGGGGTTTCTTCGCGTACGATGGGTTCGCTGTCGCGGAATTCCACCACTTCCATCATCTGTCCCAGAATACCGTCACCCAGAACCATTGTGACTATGCGATAGCGATCAGAAAGGTTAAAGGCTTCTACGGTAAGCTCATACAATTCCTGCACACTGGATGGTGCCAGCACAATCTGCCTGTAATCACCGTGCCCCCCACCTCTTGTGGCCTGGAAGTAGTCGCTTTGAGCAGGCTGGATTCCACCAAGGCCAGGCCCGCCGCGAACGATATTCACAACAACGGCCGGTACCTGGGAACCGGCTAAATAGGAAAGGCCTTCCTGTTTCAGGCTGATTCCCGGGCTGGAGGAAGAGGTTAAAACCCTTGTTCCAGTGCTGCCCGCGCCATAAACCATATTGATTGCGGCAACTTCACTTTCGGCCTGCAAAAAAACGCCTCCCACTTTCGGAAGCTTTTTGGCCATGTAATGTGCAATTTCAGTCTGCGGGGTGATGGGATACCCGAAATAGTGAAGGCACCCGGCCCGGATCGCCGCCTCGGCAATCGCTTCATTTCCCTTCATCAACAGTTTTTGTCCCATGGGATGCCTCCTTTACTTCTCCACAATGATCACGCAATCCGGGCAAATTGTTGCACAGAATGCACAGCCGATGCACTTTTCCATGTCAGTCACTTCTGCCGGATGGTACCCTTTTTCATTCAAATTCTGGTCGTTCATTTTTATGATATGCTTTGGGCACACGTTGACACAAAGCCCGCAGCCCTTGCACTTTTCCTGAATAAAAGTAACCTTTGCCAAATGTATTCTCCCCTTTACAAATTAATCATCAATATCATAAGCTTGTCCAATGATGACCTGAACAAGTCGGATTAACTTTTGTATTATAACACATCCCCCAATTTAACTGCAACAAATGCACCCAAATTCGTTGAGAACGATCAGTGAATTCTCACAAAAGGCGATTCAAGCCCATGGTTTTGTCCATGTAAAAAACAGGTTCATTCAACTGCAGTTCACCCAAAACCGGTGTTTTTTGAAGAACGGCATGAAACGCAATGGGAATTCCCGAAGCAACGGAAACCTGTTCTGCAAAGCTCTTTCCTTGTATAACATCCTCTTCGGTGGTGTCTTCCATTAGGTGGGAATTGTTGATAATGTAATCGATTTTCATTCTTCCCGCAGCGCGTATCTCTTCCATTGAAGCCAAAGCACCCTCTATGGTGCGGGTTTCGGGGCGAAAATAGTTCAGCACAAAGTAGACGGCGGCTTCACTTTCAGGGATCTCGCTGCGGTACCTGCCCACAACCTTCGCACCCGCATCGTCTCCGCCAACATCCATTACAATGATGGCGTCATTATCTAAAAGATAACGGCTGAGGTCCCCCGTTAAGGCAGGAATGTCGATATTGGTATTCGCGTAGGTTGTGGTCACGACGGTAATGCCCTTTTCCTCCAGCATGCTTCTGGCCTCATTGCTGCGAAAATAGGGGTTAATAATATCAAGATCGGCGAATATGATATTCTGCTTTTTCAGAGTTAGTGCCAGGTTCACCGAAATCTCGGATTTGCCGCTGCCGTAGTGGCCTGTTATGATATGAATTCGTTTTTCAAAAAGCATTTCGTCCTTACGGCTCCAGTGCATATTGCTTCCTCCCTGAATCATAGAGATTGTTCCCGTATTGATCGATCACAACAACTGCCGGGAATTTCACCACAGATAGCTTTCTCACTGCTTCGGTACCTAATTCACTGAAGGCTATCAGCTCCGAGCTTGCTACGCATTTGGAGATTAACGCTCCTGCCCCGCCCACAGCGCCAAAATAGACCGCGCCATATCTTCTCATGGCTTCCACCACTGCTGCGTTTCGCTGTCCCTTGCCAATCATTCCCGTCAGCCCC
>JAGOJH010000133.1 GCA_017995215.1 Thermoclostridium sp. | reverse complement strand
CGGTTTAACTGGAGTTGAAACAGGACGTACACTTCAAGACGTACAAGATCAAATAAATGCTGATAGCTGATAATTATTATTAAAAGTATACTTATGAATAGACAGAGTCATCTCTGTCTATTCTCTTATGATAGTGTTAATATTGATATACAGCAACAAATTACCGATATATAATTTGAATTCATTTGTTTTAAACAGGAAAAAACCCTGCGATAACTTACACCAAAGAAAACCATAAGGGGTTGAAATGCATGTTGAATGAGAAAGGCTCCAAAAGCAATAAAGAGGGCGCTTTCGCCCAGTTCATGAAAAAGAATAAATCCCTGGTCTTTTTACTGCCTGTTCTACTCATTGCCATCATTGTTGTTGTGGTGATGTATACGAAACCAAAGAACAAGCAGCAACCTGCTATTCCTACATCGGCCGAAGCACAGCAGAAGCCTGATTTGCCAAACGATCAGAAGCTGCAGGTTGAAATTCTGCCTCAGATGGAGCGTGTGAAGCTGCCTGAAGAGCTGAACCTTTCACGGGTCACCGATCCCTTTACAGCCGGTGAAACGGGTGAAACCGTTGAACAGTCCTTGTCCTTGAAGGGTATCGTCCTGTCGGAGAATACCAGCACCGCAATTATAGAAACAGGAAGCAGAGCCTATATTGTTTCGGTTGGAGACAGTATCGACTCTTTTTGGCATGTGGAAAGCATTGAAGAAAAGAGCGTGATTCTTACAGATATCAATGGCAGTTCTTTAATTCTTGCTTTAAAATGAAGACCTGATGAATGTGAAAACTCGCGGGGCGCGTATACCAAAGCGCTCCGCATAGCAAATAAATACCCCATAACCCCGATGTATATTCAGTTTACAAGGAGGCGCAGGAGTATGCACCTGAAAAAGATAAAACAGCTATGCCTGATTATAACCGTGATCATTGCCATGATGCTTCCATACCATGCCGCTACTGCTGAAACCGATCCGGAATATTTCCTGTATACTGTTCGGGCCGGGGATTCGCTTCATGGGATTGCGAAGAAATTCGATACCACAGTAGACGCCCTGCGCATTGAAAACGGAATTACCGATTCATTCATTCTTGAGGGACAGGTTCTCAGAATTAAAATTTCTGATGCACAGGCCGGTGATGAAGCGGTGAGTTCCGGGCAAAGCAGTGAAGGTACGAAGCCTGAGGCTTCCACGCAAAACAACCCGGTTGAAACCACCACGGATCGCAGCCGTTCCGGCATAACCTTCGATGTGCGGGACGCAGACATTCGAGATGTTTTGTCCACGCTGGCGGTTGTCATGAAAAAGAATATTGTCTATACCGAAGAAGCCATTCGGGTTTCATTATCTGCTAAAAACGTCACCCCGGCAAAGGCTCTTGAAATTCTGGCTCAAAGTGCCGGGCTTTCCTACATCACCGACGCAAACATCATTCTTGTGGGAAGTAGTGCCAGCATCAACCAGAACTTCTACAACCTGATGCCCATCACCCGGTTTGCATTAAAATACCTAAGCCCGGAGCAGATCAGCCAGCAGGCTGAAACGCTGGGCATTCCTGTGCAGAAAATCATTCTGGACAGCACGCAAAAGTATATTTGGGCCCAGGGCACCCCACAGGCATTATCGAAAATGCGGGAGCTCATTGCCGCTTTGGACAGGGAAGAAAATGTCGATCCGGCCACGATGCAGACTGTAAAGGAATTCAAGCTGAACCCGATCGAGCTGCAATATGTTGAATCCAGTGTTTTAAACACGCTGATCACGCAGCTGGAAATCCCCTGTAAAACCATCGTTTTTGAATCGAACCCCTGGACCCTTTGGGTAGAGGCGGATGAAGCCGCCATGAAAGACATTTTGACGCTGGCTGCCAGTGTGGATATTCTTGATAACTATGTTCCTGAACCCGTGGAAGCTGCAGAGAATAAAGAGGAAGAGGAAGAAGAGGTTGTGATCGAACCCCTCAAGCTTGAAGCGAAGAAGATGATGAACATCACCTCTTCCAGGCTGATGCCTTTGATTGAAAGCCTGGACATCCCGGTAAAGGTCATCGCCATCGATTCAAGCGGTTACAACATCTGGATGCGAGGCGACCAGCAATCCATCAACCTGATGAATGAGCTGATTAACCGTTTTGATAATTATTTTTCCCGTGATGATGTGAATTTCTTTATCTATACGCTGGAAAATCTGAAAGCCACCACAGCCATGGAAAAGCTTGGGTTTATCGGCCTGCAGGATGTACGGGTGATGTCGCTGAATAATCCTGAATATAGCCGTGATCTGCTGATTGCTTGCCCGGCGGACAGAATCATTGATGTGCGTACCGTGCTGAGAAAGCTGGATGTGCCTGGTGAAAAAATCCGGGCGATTGTGGATTCATCTACAAGTGCCAGCGCTAAAGCCAGGCTGGAGGCCAGAAGAGATCTCATCGTTGTGCTGACAGGGATTCCGAAGGCAAGCTTCCAGGTGTCCAATAACATATCGAAATCAGATCAACCGCTGTATGTTCTTTGGGTGGAAGAGAGCCCCGACAATATAACCCTGATACGTGATGTGATCGCTTCAATGGATGCCCAGGGTGGCGGAAGCAAAAACAGTGCCGACAGCGGGGAAGATTGATCAACCTGGATTCAGGGAGGAAGATGATGGACACTACGATACACTCCACACCAAAATATGGGCTTGAAGCCATGAACGATCTGCTGAAAAAGTCTGTTGAAATCAAAGGCTCCGATTTGCATCTGGTTACGGGCTCCAGACCTGCAGTCAGGGTGAACGGACATATTGAACCACTTGACTATCCGATGTTAAAGCCAGACGATGTACAGGCCCTTATCTATTCGCTGTTAACACCTGAGCAGCAGCAGAAGCTGGAACAGGATTGGGAGCTGGATTTTTCCTATGCCATTAGCGGTGTCGCGCGGTTTCGCGGAAATGTGATGAAGCAGCGCGGTACCCTTGCCGCCGTTTTTCGTGGGGTTCCCTTCGTCCTTCCGGATATCGATAAGCTGGGCCTGCCGGCAGAAGTGAAAAAGTTGTGCGAGCTGTCCCGCGGGCTTGTATTGGTTACCGGACCCACGGGCAGCGGAAAGTCTACGACACTGGCGGCCATGATCGATTATATCAATAAAACCAGGGCACTGAACATTGTAACGGTGGAGGATCCGATCGAGTTCCTGCACAGGCATAATCGTTCAACGGTGCGTCAGCGTGAAATCGGTATGGATACCCATTCCTTTGCCGCCGCCCTGCGTCATGTGCTAAGGCATGACCCCGATGTGATTCTGATTGGAGAAATGAGGGATCTGGAAAGCGTAAGCATTGCGTTAACAGCTGCTGAAACCGGGCATCTGGTGTTATCAACGCTGCATACACAAACAGCCCCGTTAACCATCTCAAGGATTGTGGACATTTTCTCCAGCGACCGCAGAAGCCAGGTCAGACAGCAATTGGCCGGGTCACTGCGTGCGGTTATTTCCCAGCAACTGCTGCCAACCGCCGATGGCACAGGCCGCGTTGCAGCCATAGAGTTCATGCTCGATACACCGGCGGTCAGAAGCCTTATCCGGGAAGGAAAGGATCATCAGCTGTACAGCGCCATTCAAACCGGGCAGAACCATGGCATGCAGACCATGGACACCGCGCTGGTAAAGCTTTGCCAGAGGGGGATTATTACAAAGGAAGCTGCCATTGAGCATTCCGTAGAATATGCCGAGGTGGAAAGAATGCTTCGAAACTGGATTTAAGGTAGGGAACCATTATGCCTGTTTACAGTTATGAATCTTACAATAAACAAGGCGAAACCGTCAAAGGTGTCATCGGCGCTGATAGCGTTTCTGAGTGCATCAGCACGCTGAAAAGCATGGGCTTAACTGTTCTGGACCTGAAAGAGCAGAAGCGCACCAAATTTTCGGCCTTTTTAAGCTCTGAGAAAAAGGTGACTATGGGGGAACTGAGTATTTTCAGCAAGCAGCTGTCAGCGATGATCTCTTCCGGTATTCCCATCACAAGGTCACTGTATACCCTTAGCAAACAGAACTCAAACCCGACATTGAAATCTGCTTTGGAGGATATCGCGAAAAATGTGGAGTCTGGTATGAGCATCAGCGATTCCTTTGCGGCGTATCCAAGAATTTTCCCCGATATTTATATCGCAATGGTACAATCGGGCGAGGTTGGGGGTGTACTGGAAACCACACTGAAACGGTTATCTGTGCAACTGCAAAAGGAAAAGCAGCTGAAGGACAATATCAAATCGGCAACCTTTTACCCCAGGATGCTAATGGGAGTAGCCCTGCTGTTAACCATCGTGATGATTGTATTCCTGGTTCCGGTTTTTAAATCCTTTATACCAGAGGGTGCGCCTATTCCTGGCGTGACGCAGGTAGTTTTTGGCCTGTCCGATTCCATACGCACAAGGTGGTATTTCTGGATTGCCGGTGCGGTTGCGTTGGCTGCGGCAGTGATGACCTTTATTAAAAGCAAGCGTGGGAGGCTGGTTTGGGAAAGGCTTAAATTTAAAATGCCCATCTTTGGCGACCTCATTCAAAAATCGGTCATTGCACGTTTCTCAAGAACACTGTCAACCCTGATGGAGGGAGGAATCCCTGTGGTTCAAGCCCTGCAAAGCGCTGGACCTACCGCGGGGAATATCATGGTGGCAGAAGCGGTGAATGAGGCGATCATCAGCATCGAAGAGGGTAAAAGCATCTCGGGGCCGCTGGAAGCCAGCGAGGTGTTTCCGCCGATGGTGACACAGATGATTGCCATAGGTGAGGAATCCGGTTCGATGCCATCAATGTTGGATACCATTGCAGAGTTTTATGAGGATGAGGTAGCCACCCTCACCAAGGGGCTTTCGTCCCTGATAGAACCGATCATGCTTGTGACGGTGGGGCTGGTGGTTGGAGGTATGCTGATTTCGCTTTATTTACCGATTTTCACATCCATCACCTCATCCGGGTATTAATAACGAGGGATGAAGAACCTCGCTTCGCTCTATCAGGTAAACAAGCTATGGTTTATCATCCAGGGCGAAGCGAAAGCGAAGGATCTGAATAAACAAACACTGGCTTGTCATCCTGAGTGAAGCGAAGGATCTGAATAAACAAACACTGGTTTGTCATCCTGAGTGAAGCGAAAATTCTAAAACAAAGACACTGAAAAACAATGTATCAGAGCATTGGGAGTAATAAAGTATGGGATTCTTAAAGAAATCTTCGGTTGGTATGGAGATTGATTCAAAGGAAATTCGTGTGGTCAGCCTGGAAGGAACCCCCGAAAAGCCAGTTGTGCGCGTTTTTGCGCGGCATGCACTGCCCGAGGGTACCGTCCGGGACGGAAAGGTTATAAACCCCGCCGAGCTTGGTGCGGCAATTTCAGCGCTTTGGGCCCGGGAAAACATTCAAGGCAGGGATGTGATTCTGGGGATCAACAACCAGGATGTTATCATCCGGTTTGCTGTAGTTCCCAATCTTCCCGCCGACAAGCTGAATAACCTGATCCGTTTCCAGGCATCCGATTATATTCCTATTCCCATTGATGAAATTGAGTTGGATTATACTGTGGTTGGTAACGCAGACAACAACGCCGCGAACATGCAAAAGCTGCTGCTGGTGGCGGGTCGGAAAACCATGCTGTATGACTTCATTACAGCCCTTGAGGCTGCACGGCTTAGGATTGCGGATATCGCCGTGTCCATGATCGAAATGGTCAGGCTTGTACCACAGCAGATGCGCAGCGAACCCATCGTCGTTGTCAACATTGCCAACGATTTTGGAAATATTGTCATCATGAACCGGGAGGAGCCCGGGATGGCCAGGACCATTTCCTATCCTGTAAGCATTCAGCCCTCTTTTTCAAGGCTGACAGGCACCGACAGATATGACAGCACATCAGCACGCTCTGAAGCACTGGATAAGGTTTGCAATTACCTTGCCGGTGAAATACGCTCATCAATTCAATATTTCCGCAACCAGGAGCCCGATCTGAATATTCTGCAGATATACATAACCGGCAGCCATGCCAGGGACGAAGGGCTTGTGACAAATGTTCAGCAGCTTTTGCAAACCGATGTCACATTGCTGGAGCTTAGCCTGGCGCAAAAGGAAAAGTTTCTGATGGGAGAATCGTCTTCCGATTACACCGTTTGCTATAGCCTGGCAATGCGCGGACTGGAGGGATGACATCAATGAAATCGATAAGCCTTCTGCCATCCGAATATAAAAAGCTGAAAAAAACAACCAGGCAAAGGGAGTATATCACTGCGGCTCTTGGCATCCTGATGATTGTCGCTGTTTTCTCCTATCTGATCATCAAAGTACTGGCATCCATTCCCGATGAAAAGCTGAGGATGCTGAAATCTGAAAATGAGAATCTTTTAAAAAGCATTCAGTCCCTGGAGTATTTGAACGAGCGCGAGCAAACCATCCAAAAAGAGGCCAACCTTGCACAAAAAGCGGTGTCAAATCAACCAGACTGGATTATGCTCTATACCTCAATCAGCTCTTCGCTTCCGGAAGGGGTACAGCTCTCTTCAATAT
>JAGOJH010000032.1 GCA_017995215.1 Thermoclostridium sp. | reverse complement strand
TTGAAGCCTCAATAGGATAATATTTGCGTATGATAAAAAGGAGAATGGAAAAAATTACAATCTGAAGTACCAAAAATATTAATGAGTGCGTTAATGAGATTTTTTTTGAGATTTTCATATTATTTATAGTATTAAATCTCATCTTCGTTCTCTTTTAAAGAATATCCAACACCTCTGTAAGTATAAATAAGCTTCTTTTCAAACGGGTCATCGATTTTACTTCGTAAATACCTTATATACACGTCAACCGTATTGGAATCACCTATAAAATCGTATCCCCAAATATTTTCCAGGAGCTTATCTCTTGTAAGAACAATATTTTTATTTATCATCATGTATTCCAGTAGATCAAATTCTCTTTTTGATAATATAACTTTCTTTCCGTCTCTTATAACTTCTCGTTTATCAATGTCTATTGTCAGACCGTCGATACTTAGTCTGTTTTCCCTAAACACACCTTCGTCATTTCTCCTTAAAGCAGCCCTGATCCGGGCTAATAATTCTTCGGTGGAGAAGGGCTTTGTAACATAATCGTCCGCGCCGCTGTCAAGCCCCATAACCTTGTTTATTAAGTTATCTTTTGCAGTCAGCATTATAACCGGAACTTTGGAAGTAAGCCGTATTCTGCGGCAAACCTCGAGTCCATCAATTCCGGGAAGCATTACGTCCAGCAACACAAGATCATAATGATTTGACTGTATTCTATTAATTCCCGTATATCCGTCTGAAACTATTTCTGGTTCGTATCCCTTATATGTTAATTCAAGCTCAAGCAGCCTTGACAATTGTTCGTCATCTTCAATTACTAAGATTCGATTCATCTTCTTTCTCCTTTACCTGTATTCGACTATTATTCTGCATCAACTTGAACCAGCCATAGGTTACCCTTTTTAACTGTCCCCGGCATTCGCCCAACAGAACAACAAAATTTACCATGTGAGCGGTAATGCGCCATTTTCCCCCGCCTTCTTAACTGTTAAGTATTCCATGAATATCACCTTGTTCTATTGTAATGTCTATATTATACTTAGAGATATCAAAAATTGCAATCTCTGTACTTTTGCAGCACATTCTAGATTAATATAGCTCGAAAGCTGAGCGAAAAGTACGCTAAACGCGCAAAGGCTGATCGTGCCGCAGCTATCGCCAAGGCAATAGATCTTGCGAAGAATCCGGGGAGTTATTCGAGAGCAACTTCTTATGGTGCTGCAAAGGCCTGCTTTGTTGCTCTGACAATAGTAAGAATTCTTGAGATGAAACTGAATGGAAAATATAGTGCTGGAAAGCTATTAGAAACTCTGTCTAAGGCTCAGTGTTGTCTCATTCAACAAAACTACTATTTGTTTGATTATTATGACGATGTATTAAAAGACATCGGAATGGCAGTGGATATTGATTTTAGCAAACGAATACGTACACTAGGTGATATAAAAAAGTTTTGGCAGATAGCAAGAAACAGTAAATTTCCCATGAAAAAATGACAAATCAAAAAGCCCTATCTCCCTTGATATAACTGGGATTGAGGGCTATTTCATTTTATATCGCTACAAAAGTCAGGATATATCACGGGACAAGACTTTTTGTCAACCGTTCCGGAGAGGTTTTTTCCAGTTTTTTTCTCAGTTTTTTCCCATGCTCCCCCTCGCGCGCGAATCAGTCTCCATTTCGGGGAATTGTTATGCAAATTATGCAAATTGTTTACCGGAAATTCATCATTTATTTTAAGTTGTTCTTTGGTTTTCGTGTTATAATAGTTAGTATTCAAGCTTGTTTTGGGGGGAAATTAATGAACAGGGAAAAGTTGTATGCTGTTAGACCCATAGCGGATCTAAAAGACATGCTTCAGCAAAGCGTATCACTTTTTGGAAGCCGTCCGGCATTTCGAAAAAGAGATGAAAACGGTGAGATGCATGCGATCACCTATAACGAATTTCACGCAGATATTACTGCTTTGGGCACCGCCTTCATCGATATGGGGCTTAAGGACAAGGCTATTGCGGTAATCGGTGAAAACCGCTACGAGTGGTGTGTTTCTTATCTTTCTGTGGTGAATGGTACGGGAACCGTCGTTCCTTTGGATCGTGAGCTTTCGAAGGCAGATATCGCGAATCTGTTGGAGCAGTCCCAGGCTTCTGCGGTCGTCTTTTCAGGCAGACATCTCGAAATGCTTCAGTCCATTCAGGGAAGCTGCCCTGCGGTGAAGCACTGGATCTGCATGGATGACACCGATGATGCTTCCATACTGACACTTTCAGCTTTGATTGCCAACGGACGAAAAAGCCTTGCCGCAGGTTCTGAAGTCTTTCAGAAGGCTGAAATAAAGCCGGACAGCCCCCTGATTCTGCTGTTTACCTCAGGCACCACTGGTTTTGCCAAGGGTGTGATGCTTTCTCATAAAAACATTTGTGCTGTCATTACAGGTGTTATGGCAACAGTAAAGATTTTTCCTGAAGATACTCTTTTATCCATCCTTCCGCTGCATCATACCTATGAATGCACACTGGGCTTTTTGACCATCATATACAGCGGGGCTTCCATTGCCTTCAGCGAAGGGCTTAAGCATATTGCCCGCAATATGAAGGAATACAGTCCTTCTGTTCTGGTGACTGTACCACTGCTTCTGGAGAATGTTTACAACAAGGTATGGGCGCAGACTAAAAAGCAGAAGGGAATGAAACGTTCTCTCATCATCGGGCAATTGATCAGCGGATTCCTGTACAATGTATTAAAGATAGATATCCGTAAAAAGCTGTTTGCAAAAATTCACGATAACGTCGGCGGGAATCTGCGACTTTTCATTGTAGGAGCTGCGGCCATGGAACCAAAGGTTTCAAAGGGCTTTCGGAAATGGGGTTTTTCGGTGCTTCAGGGCTACGGCTTAACCGAGTGCGCTCCGCTGGTGGCTGGAAACCGTGATTTGCAGTTCAAGGACAGCTCCGCCGGCATTGCAATCCCGGGGGTTGAGCTGAAAATACACCATCCCGATAAAGACGGCATCGGTGAAATCATTACCCGGGGGGGACAACGTCATGCTGGGTTATTACAACAACCCAAAGGAAACGGAGAAAGTTTTAAGGGATGGCTGGTTTCATACCGGTGACCTGGGTAAAATCGATAAGAAAGGTTTTTTATATATCACCGGTCGCTGCAAAAATGTGATCGTCACTAAAAATGGCAAGAACATTTTCCCGGAAGAGCTGGAAAGCTATATTAAGGACAGCCCTATTATCGGGGAATGCATCGTATACGGTGAACTGGATGCGCAGTCGGGTGAAACCGAAGTCAAAGCTCAGATTTTCCCGAATTTTGAGGCTATCGCAGAGAAGCTGAAAAACATCAATCTGACCATCAACACCGAGGAAATTAAGAAAATGATTCAGGATGTGATCAACAATGTCAACCGCAAAATACCATTGTATAAGCACATCCGTCAGTTCGTCATCCGGGATACGGAGTTTGAAAAAACCACAACCCGCAAGATAAAGCGCCACGCACAGCAGGCGACCACACAGGTAGAGCAGAATCAGGCTTAAGAAAAATTACGGGAAGAGAATCCTCAGACAACCCTTTTCAATGAATAAATGAAAGCAGCTGTACACCGTCAGCTGCTTTTTTGCTGCATACGAAGGCGCGTACCAAAGGAGCGTACCCACTGGAACGCTCCCCAGAAAGGATAACCCCAGAACTGAAATGCGCCACAAGCCTCGACCCATAAAGCAAAAACTCCCGGGTTAACCCGGGAGCCCTTTGGTGCCGAAGGTCGGACTTGAACCGACACGTACTTGCGTACACAGGATTTTGAGTCCAGCGCGTCTGCCAATTTCACCACTCCGGCGTGTTGCTTTACTATCTTAACATAGACTTTATTGAAAATCAAGAGTTTTAAAAGCATCTAAATGCTGCTAAATTTGGTCAAAAAATATCAATTATTACTGCATAGCTGCATTGTCCGTCATGGCAGCACAGCTGCCCAGAACCCTGTCCGTAAACTGCGAACATTAAGGGCCGTCTTCATCGGAAGGCATCAAAATATCGATGATTTGCTCATCGTTTTCGCCGCCGTGGAATTCGTAAACCCCGGGCTGTATTTTTTCCTGAGCCTTCCTTCCTGCCAGCTTAATCTGGAAGGAAACCCTTTCATCCTCGCTGATTAAGCCTGCTGCAGCCAACTTTTCAGTAAGCTCGGTCAATGTAAAGCCCTTCATAATTTCTATTTTTATATCACCTGACTCCCCAGGTTCCACCATTCCATATTTTCGGGCAAGCTCTTTCACCTTGGCTTCATCCATCTCGGGTTGATATCCAAGGAAAAAAATGAGACCCAGCATGGCTGTTAAGATTGTACCGATCCCCATTCCCAGCAATACGCTCTTTCCGTGCAGTTTACTCATTTATACTCCCTTACTAAAAACAAGGTGCACACATCGTGCGCACCCCTGTATTCCACCTGAAGCTTCCTTCATTCCCATTTATAAGTTGACTGGAACTATCTGACTTATTGTACCATCCTGGAGATGAGTTCGATTTCACCCTTTCCGATGTTTAACAGCTTTGCTATTTCAGTACTGTCCAGACCATCCTTGTATAGCTTGACAACCTGCCGTCTTTTTTCATCCAGTGGGATGATCTTGGCTTTTTTAGTGATTATTGCAGGGATTTCGGGTTCTATGACTGCGGCTGTCTCCATGCCAGAGAGCTTCTTTTGCTCTTTGGGTATCTCAGGAAGGTCGATTTGCCCGAAAAGGTCCATCCGCTCATCTGCAGCCTGAATGACCAATTCTACCTCCTGCTGTTTCTCTTCCATGCGCGTAACGATATAATTGGAGAAGTTGTTCAACTCATCCAAAAGCTGCTCGGCATCTTCAACCACCCGCTGCAGTTCATATCTGCGTTCATCGGTTTCAAGACGATAATCCCGTGACTTCTTCCTTTCGATCACCATCCAAACCATCGCAGTTGCTGTCATCAGGACGCCGATGAGAATGATACAGATGAAAAATGCTGTCATCTTTTGCACCTCGGTCGTTTCTCTTTCGTAATTTGCCGCTGATAAAAGCCAAAGCGGCGGTATTCTCTGAAACAAGGGCTGTTTGTGTACTATTATATCGCTTTTTCAAAGTCTATGTCAAACCAATCAAATATCCGGGTTTTTACAAAGATCCTTCACTTCGTTCAGGATGGCAGACTGCGCCAGCTTAGCTGTGAGCATTAACTGATGCCGCTTTTCATTCCGGGTGACAATTTCCCTTACAGCCGGATGTCGATGGTCTTGCCCGACACATTTTTATCCTGGCTTTCCTTTTTGTTATCTTCGTTTTCAGTATCGGAGTCTTTACCCTGTTGAGATTGTTGTTTGCGCCCTCCCTGTCGTTCGCGTATGGCTGTTTTCTGCGTTTCCTCATGGGAGTTCACCTGTCTGAGATTATGCTCGGACTGCTGGTCTGTTGACTGTACCGCGTTTTGTTGAACTGCCTGATTGCGCTGCTGCTCGTCATTTTTAATGCGGGAAGCATCATTCACCCGGGGCATCATTATTTGCAGATCAATGGGCTTTATTGCCATATAAATCACTTCCTGTAATTAATTCGAACCTGCTTGCTAATACGCTCCTATACGAACGTCGGCGCCGTCCTTATACAAAGTACAGTGCTGCAGCGTTTCCTTCACATGCATGGAAGCCGCTCCGATTGAAATCCTGGTGCCGGGATACAAAAAATTATCAACACGAATGCGCCCCCTAACCTCCTGCTGAAGTTTCTCCTCCAGTTCAACAATTTCCTGCTTATATTCGGCCAGTCGACTGTCAAAAAAGATCTTTGAACGAACACTTTTATCAAGGATGTCTTTTTTTTCTTCGGTAAGCATGCCGGCGGCTTCAAGCTTTTTTAACAGAGTGATGGCCTGATTGGCTTTCTTTGAATTATCCTCGAGCTTAATCACTTCGGTGCGCAGGTACTTGTATCTTTCGCGTAAATTCGGATCAATCCCGACTTCGATATTCGTCACTGTGGCCATCACGCTTCCAACTACCTTTGCTTGAATCTCTCTGCCGACCCTGGCATTTCCGCCTACCAGCAGGCCCTTTCTGCCGGCAAGCTCCAGCCGGTTCCCGCACTTTATGTCTGAATGCATGATAGCTTCAGCCTTGATGTCATTTCCCGCTTCCACCGTGCTGTTTTCTATATATTTGGCGATGATGTCGCCCCCTGCGATCAATACTCCTTTTGTGTTTCCGGTCATTCCCCTTCGAAGAATGATGTTGCCTGCGGCCTTGATGGTAGCCCCCTCGACGACGCCGGATACTTCTACATTTCCGCCTACATCGACCACAAAGCCCGCTAAAACATTACCGCGGATAGATACATTTCCAATAAAATTGATGTTTCCGGTGGAGTTGTCAACATCTGCGGGCACTTCATAGGTGGCAAATACGCTCAGCTTACCATCGATATACATCACCTGACCGTCAATTTCTGCGAATAGGCTTAAATTGTCGTCTGCCGGGTATACATTTCTGCCGCGGATCATTTTTGCAGGCTTACCATCGATGGCCCTAAGCAATGTGCCAACGACGTTTCTTCCGTCAATACCCCGGGTTGGCGACGAGATATCGCAAAGCTTCTGACCCTTATGGACGTTCTCTATATAATCCAGATCCCGGTAGTTAACGCTGCCATCGTCCATAATGATGGGCTTGCGATCCTTATGGATGTCGACCAGGAAAGTAATTTCACCGTTTTTCCCGTTAATAGAAGGCAGACCTTCTGCAATCAGGATGTTTTGATCATAAATAGGACTTTGGACAAGGGTGTGTACGGTTTGCTCGGCAATCCCATAAATAATTCCGGTCTGCTTCAGCTGCCACGCTATTTCTTGCAGCCCGGCAGGCTTCCCGCCACCCTCAGGTGCCCTGATCTTGATGAACGCTTTCATCTTGTCGGGACTGGTGACCACTTCGACAATGGCATCAACTTTTTCTTCCTCTTGCTTGTCAGCAATCTTTACCGGTTGCCCCATCGCTTTTTTAATTGTTTCTGAAATGATCGCTGCATTGAAATTCCGGATCTTCTTGTGCCGGATTTCATTGATCACATCCACTTCTTCAACCACTATGTGGGGGCTGCGATAAACGGTCAGGTATACACCATCGGCATTGTAGGTCAGTTCAAATGGTTTGTTCCATTGATTCTGATCAAAATCCTTCATTCATTCCACCTATGATCCAAACAAAATATATTTCTGTCTTTCCAGCTTTGCACGCATGCGAAGAATAGCTTTCGTGTGCAGCTGAGAAATTCTTGACTCCGAAACCTTCATGATGGCGCTGATTTCCTTCAGTGTCAATTCCTCAAAATAATACAGCGTAACCACCATTCTTTCCTTTTCTGGCAATTTATCAATGGATTCAGTTAGTATTTCCTTGATCTCATTTACTTCAATGCGTTTTTCAGGAATACGGTCTTCATCATCATTTAAAACGTCAAACCCGGTTTCATAGTTCTGTTCGAGATAATCTTCCAGCGAGATCATCGTGGACATGTTCACTTCTTGAAGTGTGCGGTTCAACTCGTCAACTGAAATGCCCATTTTCCCGGCTACCTGTTCATCGGTGGCCGTGTGCCCCAGTTCATTTTCCAACTCGGAGTAAACCTTTTCAAGATCCTTGCTTTTTTTCCGAAGAGAGCGTGGCACCCAATCCAGTTCTCGGATACTGTCGATAATGGAGCCCCGTATTCTGAGGGATGCGTAGGTTTCAAACTTGACACCCTTGTAAATGTCGAACTTGTCTATGGCGTCGATGAGGCCGAAAACGCCATAACCGACCAAATCATCATATTCAACATTTGAGCCAAAATATATACTAAGCCTGCCAGCCACATATTTAATCAGATCTGCATATTCCAGAATGAGCTGTTCTTTGATGGACGGATCTTTGCTTTGATGATATCTTTTCCATAATTCCTGCTGTCTCTGTAGATTGGTAACAGACATATTTACCCCCCATTCTGCTTTGGTGATGACAGCTGATGGCTTTTCTTCAGTAAAAAGGATGAATCTATCTACATTGTATCGCAGCCATACTCATTGTCAACCTTTTTCATCGTTTTTCTACTTTTTGCAGTTTATAATGGCTTCACAGGGGTGGTTTCGGCTTAACCGCTTTTTAATTCCTTTTTGATAAACTCGCTGACGGGAAGCGGGTCGAAATCATCCTCATCTTCTTTTCCAGCAGAAAAATCAATATTTTTGCCTAATCCCATTTCTTGCTCTTTCGCTTTTTTTGCAAGTTCTTGCTTTTTCTTCTGCTCCTCCTCTTCTTCTTGCTTCTTTCTCTGCGCCACCTGATCTTTGATGTTCATCAGCGTAGATCGTGCAAAAAGGCCGATCACAAAGAACAGAACCATCATCAGAACCATCCGGGTTAAAATCACTTTTTGTGATGCATTCCTAATAAAACCAATCAAACCTGATAAAAACGCAGCTGCCAGAGCGAGCAGTAAAGGCAGCTTTTGCAAATACCGCATAGGATCCTCCACAGTGATGACAATTATTTACGCCGCCAAAGCCTTTCAAATGAAATTGACGCCATACCCAATGGTTTTTATCATCATCCGTCCGTCATCGGAATAGCACTCTATCGTTCTGCCATGGTTTCCACCGGTATCTTGCGCTATAATAGGAATGCCTAATTCCTGTAAAACCGCCTTTGTCGCTTCCACATTTCTTTGCCCGATGCGGATCGTATCGTTGCTTTGAGAAAAACTGAACATCTGTGCACCGCCAGCAATCTTCGCTACAATATGCCCTTTTCTTGAGCCGATCTCCAACATCAGTTCCAAAAGTAGTCTGATCCCCGTATCGGCAAACTTGGCTTTATTGGTATTATTCTTTGCCTGATGAGACCACGGAAGCATGATATGGGCAAGTCCGATATTTTTTGTTTTTCTATCATAGAGCTGAATACCGACGCATGAACCCAAACCCAATGTCACCAGGTTGCCCGGATGACGGGTATACTTCAGGTCTGCCATCCCCACCTTTATTGTGTTCTCAGTCATTAGCACATTGCTCCTAAGGTATTCAGCAACCGGATGTAGCTGTCAGCGTCAGGTACAAGGAAAAAATCACCGAGCACTTTATCAGTACCCTGAATAAATTCTGTCTCTATATATAGTACGGTATCTGTTGATTTGCTTAGTTCTATTGCAGGAACACTTAAAATCGCTCCAGCCATGTCAATAGCCAGAGCGGGTACGTCAGGCATGATGCGAAGGCCTGTAAGGTTGGACAGCGCAGATAGATACGAGCCTGTAAGAATATTACCAACTTCCTTCAATGCAGATAATGTTATTTCAGTATACTCCATTTCTTGGTTCAACGGGTTGCCCATCAGGATGTTCACCAGAAAATTGGCCGCATCCTGTTCCAGAACAAACAGAATATAGCCGGTGATATCCCCAAGCACTTCGAGCAATATTCCTACAACCGGTTTTTCAGCCCCACCAAGAACCTCGTTGAGGTCAGAAAAGCCCATGATTTTTATTTGAGGAACCTTCATATCCACTTTTTTGTCCAATAGCTTCGCAAGCGCAGTAGCTGCATTCCCTGCCCCAATGTTGCCAATTTCCTTCAGTATATCCAGATGAAAAGCGTCTAATGATGCAATATCCATATTTTTACCCTCACTGGTCTTTCTGAAGACCCTCCCAATACGATAAATGATTATGATCGCTTTGCCACTGCAGTAATCATATGAGCCGGAGCATTATGACAATTCCGGAACAAGTTCGCATATCAGCCTTTCGAGGTTTATAAGCGTAACCAGCTTTGATTCAGCTTTTGCTACTCCGTTGATATAATCCAGACTGCTGTCATTAATAATCCCAGCGGCACTTTCTATCTTTGATTCTTCCAGCTGCAAAACCTCGGAGACCGAATCTACAATCGTGCCAAAAATGATTTTGTTGATATCGAATATAATAATTCGGGTTTCCTCATCATCCGCTTTCTCTGGAAGACCAAGCCTGGACCGGAGATCCATGACGGGAATAATGTCACCGCGCAGATTGATTACACCCCTGATATATGCTGGTGTTGTGGGAACTCTGGCGATATTGAGCATTCTTTCTATCACTGTCACTTTAATGATATCCGCGCCATATTCTTCGTTGCCCAGCCTGAAAACAACAAATTGTTTTTTATCAGCTTCCATCTACCAACCCCTCCTTGCTTTGACACACTGCAGATTGCTTAAACAATTGAGTTAACATCGACGATCAATGCGACATTCCCGTCGCCCAATATCGTAGCGCCCGCAATGCAGCGTATGCCAACCAGCAATTTGCCCAATGATTTGATAACAATTTCCTGCTGTCCGATCAGTTTGTCTACTACAAGCCCGGACAGCCTGTCACCCTTCTTAACAATAACGCATGTGAGTTGTTTTTTGACTTTTTCCGGTTTATCCTGCTCGGGAACTCCAAGCACGCTGCTTAGGCGAATAAGCGGAATAACCATGCCGCGCAGCATCATGACCTCCTTGTTGCGGACGAGTTGAATGTCCGATTGGTTGATGTCACCAATTTCCCGGATATTGCTTAAGGGGATTGCGTATTTCTCGTTTCCCACCATTACAAGAAGCGCCTGTATGATTGCAAGGGTTAACGGCAGACGGATAATAGTTTTACTGCCCTTCCCTGCTTCGGTTTTCAGTTCAATGTTTCCGCCCAGCGCCTCAATTTTTGTTTTCACTACATCAAGACCAACACCGCGACCCGAAAGATCTGTGACCTTGTCGGCTGTTGAAAAGTTTGGACGGAAAAGATATTCAACAATCTCCTCCTCTGATAAAACAGCTGCAACTTCTTCAGATTCCAACCCTCTTTCGATGATCTTTTTACGAACCTTTTCGATGTTGATACCCTGACCATCGTCTTCAACCTCAATCACAACATTGTTTCCATCCTGATAAGCACGAAGCCATATGTTACCGGTCTTATCCTTCCCCTTTGACTTCCTGTCCTCAGGCTTTTCAAGCCCATGATCAGCCGAATTGCGAAGGATATGGATCAGCGGATCCCCGATCTCGTCGATCACGGTTCTGTCCAATTCAGTTTCTTCACCAGACATATGCAGAACCATGTCCTTCCTCAACTCTTTGGAGACATCGCGCACCATTCTCGGGAACCGGCTGAAAACGGTTTCCACCGGCACCATCCTTACCTTCATGACCGCATCGTGAAGGCTTGTCGTGAGCCTTTCCAGGTTTTCTACAGCCTGGCTGTAATCGCTTGTCTTTCCATCGGAACTGACATCTTCCAACCTGGTCTTTGTGATGATCAATTCACTGACCAGATTCATTAAGACATCCAGCCTGTCGATGTCGACACGAACGGTTTTGTTTGTGAGCCGCTTCACATTAATAGGCTTCGGGGCAGTACCTGCAGCAGCATTCGAATCTGCAGCACCAGCTTGTCTGGCCGAAGCATGCATTTCTTCTTCGTTTTTATCACCGCGAATGTTTTCTATATGTTGGGTGGTTAATACGACTGTTTCAACTTTTCTTACCTCGGCAACCGAGTTTAATTCCTTTTGGAAGAATGCCTCATCATGCTTTGAAATGGCAAGAACGGTGAAGGAATAATCGAATTTTTCATCCTCGATATCTTCTACAGAGGGATCAGATTTTATTATTTCCGAGTTCTTGTCAAGGAGCTGGAAAATGATAAAGGCTCTGGCCGCCTTCAGCAGGCATTTCTGATCGAGCTCCACATAGATCTGAATGACATTCATGGATGTTTCCAAAGCTTTTTCTATGACATTTTTATCATAAACGTTCAACTTCAGCCGCAAACCGTCACTGGATACTTTTTCCCTCTGTGTTTTTCCTTCATTCTTTGCTTGCGGTTTAGGTCCATCTTTATTCATCAACCTGGCCAGAGCAGCGATAATGTCTGCGTTGTCTTCAGTTCCCTCCTGACCGGTGGAGACAATGACAGAAACATAGCCTTCCAGAGCATCCAGGCACTGGAACAAAACGTCCAGTACTTCAGAGTTGACGCTAATTCTGTTGTTTCTCAGCCCATCCAGCACATCCTCCATATCATGGGTGAGTGTTGTCATGTGGGTAAAAGCCATGGTACCGGCCATACCCTTCAGCGTATGTGCCACTCTGAATATTTCATGGATAACTGAGGCATTGTTCGGGTCCTTTTCCAACTCAAGCAAGGAAGTATTTAAACTCTGTAAATGCTCCTTGGACTCTTCGACAAAAATGTCGAGGTATTGACTCATATCCATTATCTGTGCACCCCCATCAGGTAGTATTGCTTCAGGGATTTGCTTTATCGAAACCATTCCGGGTTTCCACTTCGGCTGCTGCCCTGGGTAATTGATTTTAACGCAGGTTTTCATCCTGTGCATTAGGTTTTCTTGATTTTACTGTTATAGCCTTATAGCCAGCAAATACAACACATCTTTTTCGTTATATCGGCTTTTTTTAACAAGGTTTTGAATAAGGTAATCCAAATCGCTTTTTTAGCATATAGTATACTCTCTGCCATCTAATTGTTTTGACGGATTGAACGATCATTTCGAGTCGTCTGCGTCACGTTTCAACCAGCTTTTTTTCAACAGTTCCCGTTGTGATTCAAACACATAGCTTATGATTCTTTCCCGATCCCTGTTTTCAATAAATTTAAATTCGATGCCGGTTTCATAGAGGATTTTCCCTTTTTCTCTGAACTCTATGGATCGGGCGACGATCCCAATAAAGCGAATCTTTCGATCCAACTTCAGGTGTGCTTCGATAATGGTTTCGATATTCAGCTTTGACTCTGTGGCCAGGCAAACCCCGCCTCCGCTGATGTCACGGGTACTAACCTTTATAAAGGGCTCCTGCCGGCTATCTTCCATCGACAGTGTATCAACAATGCGGTACTCTGCCTCCAGTGCACAATTCATACGGTAAAAAGATCTCCGCTCAATTTTTTCAATATCACTGACAGGTCTTACCGCTAAAATGGCTATTCCATCCTGAATATATCTGCTTATCGCCTCAGCTTTAAATGCGTAAGTATCACTTTCTTTGGAAAAGATGACATTCATCAATGTTCCGGGATGGACCGGGTATATTTTTCCTTCATAAAATGGAACGTGAACCTCCATTTGGTTTTCTTTTTCATCATAGTCTTCATATTGACTGACCAAGACCGGTCTTATCCTGTCTCCATTACTGTCATACAGCTCCAGCTCTATTTTGGTTCCAATCCCAATCTGACGGTACCTCATGTTACCTCCGATGACATGATGGTTGTGTCGTAATAGTCATTTTCGTGTATTTTCATTATAACATATCACTAGATGCATACTCCAGTGGGTGTAATCAAGTTTTCTCCGTTCCCCCAAACGCATTGAGCAGCCGGCTGAAAAAGCCTTTCATCCCCTTATCGGCAGAGTCTGCGTTTGCCTTGCTGGCTTCAAAAAGACTACTGGCCAATTCCATGATCTGCACTGATGCATGGCATCTGGGATAGCTAAGGCAGAATGGCTTCTGCTGCTTAACAGCTTTCATAACAAAATCGTCATATAATATATACCCCAGTTTTTGCAGTTTGAAAGCTAAAAATCTTTCAGAGACCAAAGTTAATTTTGTGAGTATATCATTTGCTTCCCTTTGGGACTCGGCCTTATTGACAATAACCTTAATCGTCTTGTGTTTGTTTTTCCTGGAAATAAGCTTTATAAGCGCATATGCGTCGGTGATAGCTGTCGGTTCGGGTGTTGTAACCAGGATCACCTCATCGGCGGCTTGAATAAAGCTCATCACATTTCGGGATAGACCGGCACCTGTATCGATCAGGATCACATCATACAGTTTGTCCAAAAGGCTGATATTGGAAATAAAGTTGCCCAGCTGCCTGCGATCCAGCTGAACCAGTTCTTCCACCCCGGAACCTCCCGACAGGAACTTGACGTTGTTTGGCCCGTCGGTTAAAACTTCGAAAATATTCCGCTCTCCCCTGATTAAATCCACGAGGGTAAACTTCGTTGTAACTCCCATCAGCACATCGATGTTCGCCAGCCCGAAATCCACATCGAGAATGACCACCCGCAGCCCCATCTTACTTAGCGCAATGGCCAGGTTTATCGTAATGTTGGTTTTCCCGACTCCGCCTTTTCCGCTGGTAATCGTAACGACCCTGGCGGTGCCTGACCGTTCGGGTTCAAAGCTTCTGGCGGGTGTATTCAAATTATTTACAATGTTTCTCAGTTTTTCAGCCTGATCACTCATAGTTGACCTCCGGTTCCGGCAGTACGCACTGATTTGTTATACCGCACAGCTTGAACAAACATCTTGCATGGATATGCGGCAATTTCTGCGCGTGCTTTTCTGCACGAAACCTGTTACCCGTCTTTCGGTTGAAGTATGCTTTTCACAATTTCGTTAATATTCGCTATCTCAATATCGTCTGGTACGCTTTGCCCGGCAGTGGTATAGGAAAGCGGCTTTCCCGTGTGATATCTGGCATTCAGAATGATCCCGGGCACAAGCGCTTCATCAAGCTTGGTAAATAAAAGCTTATACTTTTTTAAAAAGCCATACTGTGCTAAAATTTCCCGGCATGCTGCCCGTCCCATTCCGCAGTTTAGTACAAGATACACCTCATCTGCGTCGGTGGCACCTACGAGCATTTTTAACTCGGAGAACTGGGCTGCGTTTTTATGGCTGCGTCCGGCTGTGTCGATAAGAATTAAATCCTTGTCCTGATGATCGCTAATGGCCGATTTAACCTCCTGCGGCGTGTAAATCACCGAGACAGGAATGTTCAAAATCTCCGCATAGGTTTTTAGTTGCTCGACAGCAGCTATCCGGTAGGTATCGGCTGTGATCATCGCTATTTTTTTCTGTTGGTTTAAGGAAAAGTCTGCAGCAAGCTTGGCCAGGGTAGTGGTTTTACCGACGCCCGTCGGCCCTACAAAAATAACTACCGTGGGCTTTCCATCCTCCCGGAACTGTATGCCCTGGGGCTGACCAAAAACCTTTTGCAGGATATTTTCAGCCATGGTATTGAGTTCTTCAAGGCTTCCGGGATTTTTAGCGAACTGCTTCACTTTTTCAATCATTTTGTCGGCTATGGACGGTTCTATTTCATTGTCCAGCAATGTCTTGCGAAGCTCATCAAAAGCTGCTGCGTTGTCTTTCACTCCCACAGGTTCTTGACTTACCTGCACGGTTGGATTTGGCTGATTATTTTGGTCAACCACTGAACCCATTGTTCTTTCGGTTGCTTTATCAGCCTTGGATTCCGTACCTATTCCGTTTAGTTTTTCTTCCTTTTCTGCTTCGCTGCCATCCTGGTGGTTTTTGGCAACCTTGTTGTAAATCCGCTCCAGCATCGATTCCATCTGTTTAACGCGGCTTTCAAGAGAATCCACCCTGTTTATGGAGGGGGGTGCCTGCTGTATTTCTGCCATGCGGTTATAGGTGCCTGTTGCAGGCCTGTCTTTTTTCGCAGGCTCCACAGCTTCTTTTTTTGCACCATAGTCTTCATCGATGGCTGCGAGTACCTCAGTAAGCGGTTTGCTGAAAAAACCCAAAATACCCTTCTTACGAACCTTTCGGGTGCTGAGAATGATGGCTTCGCTTCCCAAATCCATTTTCACTTTTAACATTGCTTCCTGAGCATCTTTACCCGTATAACGGCGAATCCGCATATCTCCTCCTCGGTTTCAGACTGGCTCCGCTTACCATGAAGAGTATCTGTTGAACATTCATTTCCCCATGGGAATTTTCTATATCAGGTCATTTATGAGCTTTTCACCATTCCAATGGATTTAACCTCGATGGTTGGCTCCAGTTCATTGTAGGATAAAACCACCAGGCCCGGAACGGATTGCTCGGTCATTCGCTTGAAATACAATCTCACAACGGGAGATGCAAGAACAACAGGCTGTTTTCCCAGCTGTGCCAGTTTTTCCATCAGCTTTGAAAGATTTCGGATGATTCGGCTTGTCACTGATGGCTCTATGGATAAATACACACCGGTTTCGGTTTTCTGCACCGAATCGATAATCATTTGCTCCAATTGCGGATCCAGTGTGATCACATCGGAATTGTCCGGTGTGATAAAGGCTCTCGATATAGCCCTGCCCAAAGCCTGCCTGACATATTCGGTGAGCATGTCGGAGTCTCTGGTGATCGGTGCATAATCTGCCAGGGTTTCCAGAATGGTTACCATGTCGCGGATAGATACGCCTTCCTTCAACAGGTTGCCCAACACCTTTTGAACCTCGCCGAGGGTCAGCAGCTTGGGTACCAGCTCTTCAACAATGGCTGGGTAAGTAGTTTTAACATTGTCCAGAAGGGTTTGAACATCCTGGCGGCCCAACAGTTCATGGGAGTGCCGCTTGATGATCTCGGTCATATGGGTAGCAATGATCGACGGCGGGTCGACAACGGTATAACCAAGCATTTCAGCACGGTCACGCTGGCTTTCTGTAATCCAGATGGCAGGAAGACCAAATGCGGGCTCGGTAGTTGGAATACCGTCGATTTCATCCTCCACTGTGCCTGGGTTCATCGCCATAAAGTGATCCATCATCAGGTCGCCCTGCGAAACCTCCACGCCCTTTATCTTGATGACATATTGGTTGGGGCTGAGCTGAATATTGTCCCGCAGGCGGATGATCGGCACGATCATGCCTATTTCGAGGGCAAGCTGCCTGCGAATCATTACCACCCTGTCCAAAAGGTCACCACCTTGATTTATATCGGCCAGCGGGATAATTCCATAGCCGAACTCCAACTCTATCGGATCAACCTGTAAAAGGGATATGACGTTTTCAGGTTTGCGTATTTCTTCCACTTTTTGCTCCTCGGTGACAATTTCGCCTTTTTTCTGTTCTTCCTCCTCCATGGTACGCATGCGCGATGCCAGGACCACCAGTAGAATTGCAACAACAATCATAAAAAACTGACCGATGATAAATGTGAGCAGGAAGCAAGCGCCTGCTGCTATATATAGAACTTTCGGGCTGTTAATCAGCTGGGAAATAATCTCTTCCCCCAAATCCTCTTCGGAAGCTGCGCGGGTAACGATGATACCGGTGGCAATTGATATCATCAACGAGGGTACCTGGCTGACAAGACCATCCCCGATGGTGAGGATTGTGTACTTCGTCAGAACCTGATCGATAGGCATGTTGCCTTGAACCATACCCATGATAAAACCACCGATAATGTTCAAGGCGGTGGCAATAAAACCAAATATGGCATCATTTTTTACGAATTTACTGGAACCATCCATAGAGCCATAAAAATCGGCTTCCCGCTGAACCCTTTTTCGCCTTGCCCTGGCATCGGCTTCATTAATTAAGCCGGAGTTCAGATCGGCATCGATGGCCATTTGCTTTCCCGGCATGGCATCGAGCGTGAAGCGTGCTGCAACCTCGGATACACGCTCTGCACCCTTGGTGATAACAAGAAACTGAACGATCATGATGATTAGAAAGATGATGGCACCTACCACAATATTGTTGCCCCCGACAAATTGTCCGAAGCTTTCAATTACCTTTCCTGCCTCTCCCTCACCGATGATTAAACGGGTGGAAGCCACATTCAACGAAAGCCTGAACAATGTGGTAAACAGCAACAGAGTAGGAAATGAGGACATCGTGAGCGCGTCTTTTGCATAGATGGCATTTAAAAGTATAAGTAAAGAAATGGTCAGGTTAAGAACCAGTAACAGGTCCATTAATAAAGTTGGCAACGGAACCAGTATGACCAACAATATTACAACAGCCCATACTGCTATGAGAACACTTTTGAAATTCATATTTGTCCTCCGCGCTTCGACAGTTATCCTTCGTAAAACCTACTCTCATTTTACAGGATTTTTATTGATTACACAAGAGATGACAGGATTTTTAGCATGAAAGCTCAGGCTTCGTCACTGTTCGAAGGTAACCAGGCGCAGCCTGTTATCCTGAACGAAGTGAAGGAGCTCGCATTAGTTCTGATGAGATCATTCACTGTGCTCAGGACGACATCGCTTTACACATGTTACACCTGATGAATGATATGTTGAAAGAATCAGACCTTTTTCACCAAAATGAGGACGAGCGAATATGATGGTAGTAGATAAACGTAAGAGGAGGCATGGATATGGAAAATTGCTTCGCAGGAGGTTATTCCAACAATAACAGTGAGATCCTGTTTTTTATCATTCTCTTCCTGCTGTTATTCTATGACACCGGATACGGTTACTAATGGTACAAAGTCAGTGGGGAGACAATGTGTGAGCCTTTCTTAAATGATGAGCCCCAGGCTGAAATTGTTGGAAAGGTAAGCTAAAACATTATTATAATGCAAATCCCCACTGACCTTAAAACAATAATAAGCCCCAATGTGATTAAAGACAGTTGACCACCAGCCGGATCAGCTGTTCCCGGTTCAGCCTGACAGGATTGTTTTTATTGGAGGTTTTTATAGCAATTTTCATGGCATCGGCAGATGATACACCATATTGGCTTAATCCAGGTAATTTTAATGTTTCCTTTAACCTGAACAAAAATTTGATAAGTGCAGAACAGGTTTTTTCATCATCTTTGGATGAGCCGCATAAAACTTCCCCCAGTGTAACATATTTTCGGATAACACCCGCATTTCCGGACTTTTCCTTGAATGCTTCCTGAATACTAACCCGTACTGCCTCCGGAAGCATAGTGCCACAAAGCACCCCGTGCGGGATATCATACAGGCCCCCGATGCTTGAGGCAAACCCATGCACCACACCCAATCCTGCATTGGCCAGGGTGACCCCGGACAAAAAAGCGGCATAACACATCTTTGCCCGTTTTTCAATATTGTGCGGCTGTGTTGTGCTGACATCCTGCAGAGATTCCGCGGCAAATCCAAGGCCAGACAGTGCAAGTGCATCTGTTAACGGGCTGGCTGCATCAGACATATAGGCTTCCAACAGCTGACAGATTGCATCCATACCGCTGGCAGCAGTAACATTGGGCGGGCAGCTTACAGTGAGCTCGGGATCCAGAATGGCCAGATCAGGGACGAAATTGTCATGGCGCAGGGAGTTTTTAAAGCCATTTTCTCCGACTTCACTTAATACTGCATTTTTTGTGGCTTCACTTCCTGTTCCGGAGGTGGTAGGCACCGCAATAAAAGGGACCTTTCTTCCGTCATGCTCCAGCCCGCTGCCCGCGCCTTCCAGAAAAGCCATCACAGAGCGCTGCTGTACAAGCATGGCGGAGATGGCCTTTCCCGCGTCAATGACGCTTCCTCCACCAATGGAAACCACCATGTCGATTGCTTCATCCCGGTACTTTTTAGTAATATCATCGACAAGCCCCGGGGAGGGCTCATGATGAACCGAAACGAGATGACTGGAAATGCCTTTTGCCGCCATCTCCTGTGAAAGCCTGGCCCAATGATCGGTTTTATGAAAGGATGAGCCACCTACTACCAGAAGAGTTTTTTGAACCTTTCGATCCTGAAGGAAACCGGGCAGTATGTTTATTTTTCCTGCGCCGAACAGGAGATCCGGCGTATGGGTAAACTTGAAAGAAAGCGCCTGGTGCATCATAATCCCCTTTCCAGACGTCGAATCGTCATGCATAAAGCATAATGACGGCCATAAATTCAAGTGGTTCACTCCCTGTATTTTCAATCGAATGGAAGGCACCGTCACCAGTTAATATAACCTCACCGGCACACACTGTTTTGAGTGTGCCGTTGTCGTTTACCTGTGCTGTTCCTTTGAGGATATAATATACTTCCTCCTCACCCACATGGTCATGTTGACCAATTGAACTGCCGGGGTTTAATGTAACCTTTGCGAACAGGCGAACCTTTCCCTTCATTTCATCCTGATTCAAAATATGGAGCAATTCAACGCTTCCATTTCCACCCCGCATTTTCTCGCGGATCTCCGTTTTCATCTGTTCTATTTTCTTAACCATAACAACCTCCTGAAAGCTTAAATTATCAGTAAGCAGAACACCAAATGGTGCTCTATTCCATTCTATACTTTTCCAAAAACCAAAACAAGCCGCAGTCACCTTCCACATGCTTGTTCAATATACTGTATTGAGTCGGATATATCTCCGTCACACATTACCAAAGGAGGTGAAAAATATGTATTGTAAAGACCCTCGCAGACTGTTCTGCCTTGCTGTCGGCGTATTGGGGATTGTCCTGATAGGCCTTGGTGTTTTCCTTCTTGCAAAAGGGTTTTGTTTTGAAGCAGTTACAATCGGTACAATTATTTCCGGTATTATTTTGCTGGTTATTTGCGGTTTAACCAAGTGCAGGAAGCTTCATTGCCTGGCGTGCTTACTGTTGCTGCTAATAACCCTGTTTCTGATCATCATAGGCATCCTCACAATTTTTTCTGGAAGTCTTGTTTTAGCGTTAATCTTGATCAGCCTTGGTATTATTGCACTGATTCTTGATGTGGTTTGTTTGATCATAGAGCTTTGCCGAGTGGTACCCGACAAGGGGGGACCGGCATATCTTTCCAATTAATTCAAACACTAAACTGGGCGGGGAAACAGTCCCGCCCTCTACTAATGCCTGCAAATGCTTTTGCTTCTAAAACAAGCTTCGCTTTATTGTTGCGGTGTGTTGCGATTGCAAGCAATCGCTTCCGTTGCTATAAGAACCTTACTGCTTCGCAGCAAGAACCTTGTTGCTGTGTGTTGCGATTGCAAGCAATCGCTTCCGTTGCTATAAGAACCTTACTGCTTCGCAGCAAGAACCTTGTTGCTGTGTGTTGCGATTGCAAGCAATCGCTTCCGTTGCTATAATATATTTAGTTTAATGTTAACATGTCAGAGGTGTTGATAATGCTGAAACGGTTTCATTATAATTCTCCCGTAATTCTGACCTTTGCACTTTTATCTGTAGGTGCGCTTATTCTCGGAAACTTGACCAACATGGCTTCCACCCGGTTGTTGTTTTCAGTTTACAGGGGAAACCTTTTGGATCCACTTTTCTATGTCAGGCTTTTCGGTCATGTGCTGGGGCACGTTGACTGGGAACATTTTTTCAACAACTTCCTTGTGATTCTGCTGGTAGGGCCCATGCTGGAAAGTAAATATGGTTCGAAGAGCATGATCACGATGTTTGTCATAACAGCCTTTGTTACAGGGGTTTTAAACATCCTTCTTTTCAACACTGCCCTGCTGGGTGCAAGCGGCATTGTTTTCATGCTGATTATTTTAAGCTCTTTTGTAAATATCCGTGAAGGCCGTATTCCCTTAACCCTTGTGTTGGTCGTCATCATTTATTTTGGCAGAGAAATCATGTCCGGTTTATCTGTTCGTGATAATATTTCACAGTTGACACATATCGCCGGTGGGGTATGTGGTCTGTTTTTCGGGTTTTCAGCAAAGAGCTCAAAAAAGTGAACAGCTTACTGCATAAACATATCATTCGGTGTGAATACATCTTCCATCATTGAGAAAACAGAATGAAAACAAGTATTACATGCCTGAAACTTTTTTCGAAGCTTAAACTGTAAAAATTTCAACTTCGCTGTTTTTGATAGCTTCGATCATATCGTCCACGTCCTGCAGCGGTCTTGCAAGCTGGATTCCGCTGTATCTGGGCATTTCACCCCAATGGTTGTCAGAGCCGGCTGTTTTCAGCAAATGATAATTGTCGGCATATTCATCGGCGAGCCTGTTTTCAAAATCCTTCCGGCATGCGTTGATCACTTCAACTGCATCCACCTTGCGGGGCAATAACCTTATCATCTCAATATAATGAGCTTCTCGAAACGGGTGAGCGTGAACAATAAAGCCCCCTTCGCTGTGAACGAGATCACAGTATTCATTGACACCAAGCTCCAGCAAATACGGGTGGTTCAACAGCCATTCCCTGTTCAGACCATAGGTTAGGAGGTCGGTGCCCAGGTAGGAATACTCCCACCCAAAAAACACATCCAATCCAATTCTTTTCCCTTCTGCATATGCTTTTTCAAAGCTTCTGCAATAGATATCAACCTTTTCCTTCCATAGAAGGTTACTGGGAATCGTCGAGTTTCCATTGAAGAAATGATCGGTGACGCAGATACCGCTGTATCCGAGTGATTTGTAAAAATGCACCAGATCAATGGCCGTTATTGACGCGCATCTGCTTCCTTCAACCGTATGTGTATGTGTTTCGTATTTGTATATATCCATTGTTGTCCTTTCCGCTTCAAGTAATTTATGCTGCTCGGTTTATAGCACAGGGAGACCTTTTGGGTCTCCCATTCTCAAATAAATCTCTCACGATTCATTGCTGATGCACAAACCGATTTTTCCCTTCGCTCGCTTTTCAATAAAATGTGTTACGGGGCTTAAAAAATTAAGACAGTTGACGAATAATCCCTTCGACATCACCATTTTGTTCCGTGTAATAAAAACCCTTTTCCACAGCCTGCTTTACCTTCGCTGCAAGCACTTTGTCCCCGATGACAATACTGCCAACCATTTTGCCCTCACGGAAAGCAAACAGAACATAACTGCCGGGTGCTTCCCTTTCATATTGAATACATTTTTCATCCTTGGGCATGTACTCACCGATGCTAAACAGATCCAGGCCCAGAACCTTCAGAACTGCAGACCTTGGAATTCCTTCAAACTGAACATTTTTCCCCAACGCATTTTGCGCAGCAATTTTCCCCTGTATCTGTGCTGCATTCCAAAGACCATACAGCATTCCATTATACTCAGTAATGTCTCCTGCCGCAAAGATGTTTTCTTCTGAGGTTTGCATGCTGCTATTGACCACAAGGCCTAAATTTACATTGAGGCCTGCTTTCTGAACAAGCCGGATGTTTGGACGAATGCCCGCTGTAATGATGACCATCGGGGCTGGCAGCTGCTCTCCGGTGGAAAGTTTTACGCCTGTGCATGCCTCTTCTCCGGTGACTTCCTGGATTTTTACATTTTCACGAACTTCGATCCCGATCTTTTCCAGGTATTTTTTTAATACCTCAGCACCTTTTCTATTCAGCTGACGGGGCATTAACCATTCCATTCCTTCGAGAAGGGTTACACGTACGCCGCTTTTTGCAATGGCTCCTGCAATTTCAAGGCCCAATATTCCACCGCCGATGCAAATGACCGATTCCATGCTTTTGATTTCTTGCAGAATATAATCCGCGTCTTCCAGATTCCTTACCGTAATCACATTAGCAAGTTCCTTCCCGGTAATGGGGGGTACAAAGGGATAAGCACCGCTGGTAATGATCAGCTTGTCATAGCCAATTTTACTGCCATCAGAAAAAGCAACCTGCCTTTCTTCCTTCAGAATATCAATGACTTCCATGCCCAGGAGCACCTTTATTCTTTTATCTTCATAAAAGCTTTGGGGATGGATGAAAAGGCTTGCTCTGTCAACCTCCCTCGCAAGATATCTCGAAAGGCTCAGTCGATAATAGGGCAGCATTGTTTCAGCACTAACCAGCGTGATTACAGCATTGTCGGAGTTTTTGCGGATCTCTTCTGCACAGGTTACACCAGCAATACCTCCACCGATAATGACATACTTTTGTGGCATGCTGATGGCTTCAGAAAATATCTGCTGGCTCAACGGTTCAAATTCAGATGAGGGTACTCCGCATACCGGGCAGCTTTCCGGAGGTTCGGAACCTTCATGGATATAACCGCAAACCAGGCATTGCCACTGTTTTATTTCCAGCTTTACTTCAGCCTGTTGTGTTTGGTATGTTTCAGCTTCAGACGGGGTTTCCCCGCATACCGGGCAACTTTCGGGGGCCTCAGAACCTTCATGGATGTAGCCGCAAACTCCGCACTTCCATTGTTCTGTTTCAGGCTTTTTATCAACCTGCTGTATTTTGTATGCATCAAATTCGGACGGGGGTGCTCCGCATATAGGGCAGCTTTCGGGCGGTTCGTCCCCGATATGAATATAACCACAAATAAGGCACCTGTATGTTTTCATTTGCTTAACCTCCGAATGGATTCTCAGTTTATTATAGCAACAGAAGCATTTGATTGCAATTGGAATACACATTGTCTGAACAGTCCGGATTTGTAAGCAGCCAGGTGTTGCCTGTATCAAAGATGACTAATCGAAGAGGCTGTCTGAACGGGCATATGAGCAATTCTCGTTCTGACAGCCACTTCCAAACACTATAGCAGGTTGTGCAATAGTGTTACCTGATCTTAAAGATTTTAATGGCGTCCTCCAGCTTTTTCGCGTCCTTTTCCAGAATCATAGCCGACTGACGCAATTTTTCCACCGAGTCGATCTGGTTTTGTGCCGTTGCATTGACTTCCTGTGATGATGCCGATGTTTGCTCCGTAACGGCAGAGATACTCTGGACAGCGCACAGGGTGTCATCCTTCGCGGTTTCAATGACTTTCAGCCGCTGTAAGATATGACTCAGATTATCAGCCAGGTTGTTTACATGGTTTGAAATATCCTCAAATACGATAACCGTCTTTAAAAGTGCTTCAGCTTGAGAAGCTACGATATTCTCTGCCATTGCGGCCGTATCCACGGTTTCCTTGTTCTGCACTTCAATTTCTTTTACAGTATTCTGTATCTGCTTTGCAGCTTTCACACTTTGCTCGGCCAGCTTTCTAATTTCTTCTGCAACCACTGCAAAACCGCGGCCGGCTTCTCCAGCCCTGGCTGCTTCAATGGATGCATTCAGCGAAAGGAGGTTGGTTTGGGAAGCAATGGCGTTAATGATATTGACAAAGCCCTCAATTTTCCGGGATTGTCCCTTGGCGTTTTTAATTTTCAGTATAACATCCTGGGTAATATCAGAGGTTGCCTTAGACTTGCTTCTAAGTTCATCAATTATAAGCATTCCTTCTTTTGCCACGTTTTGCGTAACATTCGCAATCTGTCCGATTTCATTGGTATTACTGTAAACCTGGTTGATCTGCTCTGAAAGATTAGACATCTGATGCAAGGAACGCTCTGCATCAGATGACTGCTGTACGATTCCCTGCCCAATTTCGTCAATAGCCATGGAAATTCCCTTTGTTGCATCCAACAAGGCCTCAGCTGTCCCTGTAAGGCTAACAGAGGAACCACTGACCGTACCGGCTACGTTTTGTACCTCGCCAATCAGGGTTCTCATATGATCCATCATATCGGAGATTCCGCTGGACAGGGCAAAAAACTCATCTTTTCTTTTCGTGTCAAACTGAACGGTTAAATCCCCCTCGGACACCTGATAAATTGATTTTTTCAAAGAGTCAATGGACCTGCTGATTCCTCTGGCAATCAGAGCGACAACCAATACGGCAAGCAAGCTTGCTGCCAGGATAAACAAAGTATTCAGTGTTTTTATACTGCTTACCTTCATTAGAATCGTACTTTTGGGAACCAGCGCGCAAACAGTGCCCGGTACTCCCTTGAATTTGCTGTAAATAAACAGGTACTCGCTCCCATTATAGTTTTGGTAGGAATACCCCGATTGCTCTTCCGATTCCAGGATTTCCTGATAATAAGGCAAATCTGAGAATATGGTTTGCGCATCGATATTCAGGGTCTCTCTGCCATCCCCGGTGATAAAACCCATGATACTGCCTTCACCCATATCATACTCTGAAAACATGTTTTTAATTAAGTCTCGGGAAACATCAAAAATAATATATCCTTTACTGCCAAACAGCTTCATGATCAAAGAGGCAGAGTAATTATCCGTATTATACACCTGGTTTACTTTCGGCATTATCTTATCTAGTTCGGAATGCTCGCCGCGCCAGAGGTATTGGGTTTTCTTTTCCTTAAATTCTTTTCCAATATCCGATCCGACAACCTTACTGAACAAATCATCATTTATCTCTGCAGACAGGGAAGATGTAGACATCCCCAGCCCGTTGCTGCCAAGCACATGTATGTCATAGATAAAATTATTGTAGCTTGCATTAAGCGAGATTCTATCAAAGATATCATCATAGGATTTGCTCAGTTCTTTGGCTTTATCCTTGGGCAGATCAAAAAACTCCTTGAAATTAATGTCGGAGGTAATCTCCATAGATGACTTTTCTATCAGGCTGAAACCAAAGTTGATATATTTGCTGATTGCATTGACAGTATCCAATGAACTGGCTTCATAGTTGCTGATAATTGCATCCTCTGATTTTGAATAGGATACAAAACCAAAGACAGCCAGCAGTATGACAGGAATGAGCAGACCAATTACAAGCTGAAGCTTTATGCTTTGAAACCTTTTCCAAAAGGGGTCCCCTTTGCCGGCAGATGAGTTCAGATTGTTATTTGAAGGGCTCGGTCTTTTGAAATTAAAAATTTTCTTAAATTTTAATAAAGTATTACCCGGTTGTGATACTTTCTTTTTTAACATGATAGAATCCCCCCCAAAAATAAACCGACATAAAAATATACTACAGTTATAAATTCCATAAGAATAAGATTCTTTATATATTTTTAATCCTGACCATCTTTACTTTTTGTTTTGATTATACAAAAATTAATTTACCCGCATTCATCACAAGGCAAACAAACAAACGACACTTTTCGATTTTTTTCTTGTTTTTTATTTTTGACTCCAGGGCAGAAATGTTGGATAAAATAGAACCCTACATCTTTCCCATTATGAGATAACAATTGGTGTTTAAGATACCAATCCAAAGAATGGGTTTTCGTTTATGAAAAACAAAAAAGAGGTAGAAAAGAAACGTAGAACAGAAATGAACCATTAAAGTTATTATTTTATCATCAAGTATCTGGGAGGAGGCTTCTTTATGGATAGAAAAATAACACCAGGGAAGAGTTGAATAAAGCCTTCGACGATCTACGGAAAGGCACTTCTTTACTAAACAAAATTTCATATTAAGGCTCTGGTATGATCACGGAAGGAGACGGAAACCAGGAGGTGTTAACCAGAAATGAAATGGAAAACCTGAACGATGTGGATCTGAAAAAACGTCTGAAGGACACGGTTGTTTTTGCACGGGTGTTTCCGAAACATAAACTGAGATCCTTTTATGTTGTTTTCCTTTGATGCTTATAGGATATTGGCGTAATGTCTTTATACTTTCGAAATTGTCGGCTGAAATAACTCACATCAGTGTAGCCGCTTTCCAGTGCTGCCTCGGTGACGGTGACATCAGCAGTTCCAAGTAATAATGCGGCTTTATTGATCCTGATTTCATTGATGTAATCTGTGGCCGTACGCCCTGTAACGGACTTGAATAAATGGCAAAACCGGTGGTAGCTGATGTTTGTCAATTGGGCCAGTTCTTGAACAGATAGCTTTTTATGATAATTTTTCTCGATATAGTCCATAACCGGAGTGAGCCTCTCTAAATTATTTTTTCTCCCCTCCATTGCACTTTCAGAAAGCGTATTCCTGACAAACAATTTTAGTAAAACTGCAAACAACTGATAAATCTGTGATTTGATAGACAGTTCAAACCCGATCTCCCGTTCTTCAAAATGATGAATGATCTGTTGCATACAATTTGATATTAAGTCATTGCGTATCAGGTTTTGAAAAAGAATACAGTTTTCCATAATGGGGTTCATATATTTCACTTCACATATTTCAATAAGGCTGCTGCATAATACCGATGGATTCATGATCATACAGTAATAGGAAAACTGTTCGGATTTGCTGTAGCCGCAATGCAGTTCGGAACCATTAACAAGCAGCAAATCAGACTTCGCGACATGGTAAGGGATGGCATTACATTCGATGATTCCTTCTCCGTCGAGGATATATAAAAACTCGATATGCTCGTGCCAATGTGTACTAAATGCGGGCCCGCAACGATTAATAACACGTTTTGATATACTAAACGGAAACAAATCCTCCTGCATACAGGGGGTTTCATAAAAAGGCTGTTTATCCATACAGGCCTCCAAAATCAGCAAAATAATGCTTATCAATAGCAAATGCGTTCATGCATAATGCAGCAATATGTTATATAGTAACGAAGAGATACAAAAAAGTAAAGAAATTGTCAGGAGAACTTTGCCTCCTGACTTTATCAGGAGGTCTTTCATGCGTCGCGGCATTCTTTTGAGGGCATTGATTTTTTCATATTTTATAGCGGGAGCTTTGCTCTTTCCGCATTTCTCCTTATACCTGGGTAGTTTTTTTGTTCCAGAGCAAATCGGTATTTTAATGGCTGTCGTTCCAGTTTCCATGCTGCTGACACATCCATTTTGGGGTAGAATGGCTGCCAAATGGGGTGCTAGAAGGGTTCTTATCATTACCCTGATACTGAGTATCATTTCCGCCTGTGGCCTGCTTTTTGCAAAAACCTTTCTGGAATTTCTGATAGTTCTCATCGTATATTCCCTGTTTATCGTTTCCATTGCATCAATGATTGATCAGTTAATCCTTTCAATGGATACAGAAAAATATGGCCGTATACGGCTTTATGGTTCTGTCGGCTATGCAATCGCGGTTTTTCTGGGTGGAGTATTCAAAAGCAGGCTCCTTGGCTTTTGGAGCTTTTTGCTGCACATCATTTTCCTGTTGCTGACATTGATCCTTGTTATCCTGATCCCTGCCGGTCAAACAAAAAATGAAAAAAGGACAGATTTTAGCAGAAAAGCGGCTGGCTTTGCTTTAAAGAAAGAATTCATAATCATTCTTGCCGCTTCCTTCCTCATCGGAGTGTCCAATAAAGCAACGGACACCTTTTTACCAATTGGTTTAACCAACCTGCAGGCTTCTGATACATTGCTGGGAACCTTCTGGCTAATCAAAACCTTGCCGGAAATTCTAATTTTTTATCTCCTTGACAAGGCTGTGAAGAGGATATCTCCCAGAAAGGTCATGCTTACAGGTATTGTGCTTTACACAGTTCGCATGGCTATCATCAGCAGCTTCCCGAACCCTTCTGTATGGATGGCATCGCAGCTCATCGCCAGTATGGCTTTTTGCTTTTGGTATTATGGCACCATTACCACGATCAACACAATGCTGGACGACAATCAAAAGTCTATGGGAAACTCGATTTTTTGGGCCGTTACCTATGGCTTTGGAGAGATGACCGGTAGCCTCGCAGGCGGCTTCATTGCTGGTAAACTGGGGTTAACTGAGTTGTTTTGGATCACTACTGCCATCTGCTTCCTGGCTGCAGTGATATTGTATTCCTCCCGGCTGACCGGGAAACGAACAGCCTTGAATGAGCCACCGCTGTAAGTTGGTGGTCAACTAGGGTGGCCAATTGGCGGTCAATTAGCGAATGCTTTTTGCGCAAAAGCTATTGCAAAAGGAGGCGATTCTGTGTATAATTAGTTTTGTCACAAATTTGGGGGTGTAGCTCACCTGGGAGAGCGCTTGAATGGCATTCAAGAGGTAAGGGGTTCGATCCCCCTCATCTCCACCACACGAAAAGCCTTGAAACACTATGTTTCAAGGCTTTTTTGTTTATTTGTGTGATCGAAGGAAAATAGAAAAAGTTGAATAAAAGTTGAATGGAAAATAATTATTGTCGTGAGGCAAAGCGAAAATATCAATTTTTTGTCTCATGCTCACTATAGTAATATGATTTTTCACTTATATGATTTTCGGCCATCCATTGTTTTGCGCTCATCTCAACCGGTCTGTTTTGGCACTGCATGATAATGCCCTTCCATTTGGAACTGCGTATGGTGTGAGTTATTTGATCCAAGGCATGTGACCTCCTTTAAAAACTATTAGTTTTTTGCATTTTTTAAAGTATGCCACAAAATGTGTATTTAACATAGGCGAGCTATTTGACGCTTACCCAAAGAATAAAGAAGTCCTATTTATGATGATCTGATTATCTCATAGATTCCTCATAGAACCAAGGGTTTTATCAACTAATCATACTAAATTATTACATTAATTTGTTTGAAACGAATCCTCTAAATTTTACCTAGTTGAGCCCTGTACTATTATAGAGATAAACCACTATGTTGGCTCGTGTCGCTTCACGCATGGGAACAAAATCCATTTGGACAGCTGTGAAGAGGCCGTGGGTATCCCCCCAGGCAACCGCATCGGTGTAATAATACTCACCTAGCCCCTTCGCCAGTTCACTTTGCCCTGATGCATCAGGACGGTTTAGAGCGCGCCATAAAAAAGTAATAACCTGTGCCTCACTGCAAACTTCATATGGATTAAATGTTGTTTTTGAGGTGCCTAATGTTATGCCCCTTTCTACAGCCCAAAGAACTGATTTATAAAAATAGTCGTCTTCAGCAACATCATCAAAAGGATTTTTTGTAATCCGTGGTTCTGGACAACCCACAGCCCTCCATAGAAAGGTGACTGTCTGAGCTCGAGTGCAAGTCATATCAGGAGAAAATGTGGAGGATGTGGTGCCCAGAGTTACACCGTTTATAAATGCCCAATTTACTGCATTTAAATAATAAGCATCCTTGTCCACATCATCAAATGGTAGCTGTTTTCCACGATTTTCTTGTACTTGTGCCATGGTCCCATACATATCCACGATTCTCCAACCTGAATCTACATCATAGCCTTCAGAGCAAATGTCCTTAGCGGAATTGCACAAAAGCTGTCGTAATTGATATGGTGTTAGGGTAGGGTCCGTGGTAAGCAAAGAAGCTGCTAGCCCAGTAACCCAAGCAGTGGAAAAGCTTGTCCCATTAACTTTCACAGCCTCCCCTTTTGGGCTTACGGTATTTAGATTTGTTCCAGGTGCTAGCAAATCCAGACCTTTATATCGGTTGGAGAAGAAAGCTGGACCATCCTTCGATTCATTAAAAGTTCCTATGCAAAGAACACTAGGAAAAGCTCCCGGAAAATACACAGTCTCATCTCCGTCATTGCCAGCACTAGAAACTACCAGTACCCCACGTTGTTCCGCCCAAGCTACTGCATCTCGAAGAGTAGGAGTATCAACTCTAGCCCCGGAGCTGATATTAATGATACGACAATCATAAATTTCCACTGCATCTCGGATAATTTGAGCTAGCATTGGTAAGTCACCCTTAACAGCAATATCAGTATCTGCTTTGCTGTAATAAACAAGCGGTACCAACTCGGCTGTTGGACACAAACCTAAAACACCGGCTTTTTTATTGCCGACAATAATCCCAGCCACCGCAGTGCCGTGACCCATGTCATCTTCCGTAGAGTTATTTGGCAGAACGTAGTTTCGTCCTTCTGCGAGATTTTCAACAGAAATAGCAACAGATGAAATTCCCGTGTCAATAACAGCAACGCGAATTCTTTCTGCTTCTAATCCATAAACCGGATTTGAAAAAAATGTCGTCTGCGACAATATCGTAATAATTGAAAGAACAAAACAACCAAATTTCTTCACTCGCATCACCTTCATTTACAAAAGGAGTGTCAGCAGTACTTCACCGACACCCTTTTGGATTTATAAATTCATATTATTTAGTATCAAGTAGTTATTCGTAGTTATAATCAACTACTCCAAGCAAGTTACTAATGCTGTTCAACCACAAGCCCTGTTAAACTTCTATTTGTGATTGTTTTTGTCGTTATGTTTTCTTCAACAAATGGAGACGGGATCATCTAACAGAAAAGGTGTAAAGCTGCTTATGATATGACCGGCACACCCAATGAGAAGGAAGAACCTCAAGACTCTGGGGAAAAGCCCGAATTCAGGCTTCCCCCTTACGCATGACAGATTGGGCAAATTCTTCAGCTTGTTTTAAGTCTGCTGCATTTGGCCGACCTTTGTTTAGCTCCCCGAATTTCACAAGAATACTATTGGTATTGAAGCCGGCGCATCCAAATACCTCTCTTACCTGAAAACCTTTTTGCAGTAGCTTTTCTGTCAAAATGAGGTGATTCTTTAGAACGAAT